>JAGCVY010000080.1 GCA_017962105.1 Lachnospiraceae bacterium | reverse complement strand
GAGGCTATGACGCTCGGTACCCGTATCGTCGTTATGAAGGACGGTGTCATCCAGCAGGTTGATACTCCTCAGAACCTCTACGACAAGCCGAACAACCTGTTCGTTGCAGGTTTCATGGGATCGCCTCAGATGAACTTCATCGATTCTGTTGTAACCGTAAGCGGCGCAAGCGTTTACCTTGTATTCGGCAACAACAAGATCCTTGTTCCCGAGGCAAGAGCAAAGAAGCTTGTTGAGGGCGGCTACGTTGATAAGGAAGTTGTTCTCGGTATCCGTCCTGAGGATATCAAGGATGATGCAACGTTCGTATCCTCTCATCCGGAAGCTTCCTTCGCAGCTACCGTTCGTGTATACGAGCTTCTCGGTGCCGAAGTATTCCTGTACTTCGCAGTTGATGATTACGATATCACCGCTCGTGTGGATCCTCGCACGACGGCAAGACCGGGCGATACCATTACGATTGCTATGGATCTTGCGAAGATGCACATCTTCGACAAGGAGACCGAGCAGATTATCACCCACTGATCGATTTGCTTCGAACTTCAAAGCCCCCGCTTCAAGCGGGGGCTTTTCCTTTGCACCGCAGCGGTTCGTTCACGGCTTTTTCACTTGAAAAACCAACAAGTTTATGATAGTATTTATCTGATTATGGGGTGGAATATCGTCGGGCAATTTCCGCAGATGAAAGAGGGTCGAAAAGACCCGTGTTGCGGACAAATACCGATACGATTTCGGCAATAAACCACGCGGAAAGGAATGGCAGTCGGATGATTTCGAATCAAATTCTTCAAAACACGATTGACGGAATGAAGGGGATTACGCGCGTTGACCTGTGCATTATGGACACGGAAGGGAAGACGCTGGCATCGACAATCAACAATGCAGAGGATAACACTGCGATGGTTACGGCGTTCGCCGAGTCACCTGCGGACAGCCAGGTGATGCAGGGATACCAGTTCTTCAAGGTGTATGACGATCATCAGTTGGAGTATATCCTGCTGGCAAAGGGCGACACCGACGATGTGTACATGGTCGGCAAGATGGCGGCATTCCAGATCCAGGGGCTTTTGGTTGCCTACAAGGAGCGGTTCGACAAGGATAACTTTATCAAGAACCTTCTTCTGGACAACCTGCTGCTTGTGGACATCTACAACCGTGCCAAGAAGCTCCACATCGATGTGGAGGCGCGCCGCGTTGTCTATATTATCGAGACCAAGACCGAGAAGGATACCAATGCGCTGGAGACGGTCCGTACTCTGTTCGCCGGAAAGCCGAAGGATTTCATCACCGCGGTTGATGAGAAGAATATCATCATCGTGAAGGAGCTCAAGGCCAACGAGAATTACGAGACGCTGATGAACACGGCGAAGATCATCGTCGACATGCTGAACACGGAGGCCATGAGCAAGGTTCATGTATCCTACGGCACCATCGTCAATGAGATCAAGGACATTTCCCGCTCCTACAAGGAAGCGAAGATGGCTCTCGACGTCGGAAAGATCTTCTACAGTTATCGCAAGGTGGTCGCATACAACAACCTCGGAATCGGCCGGTTGATCTACCAGCTTCCGATGCCTCTTTGCAAGATGTTCATCCGGGAGATCTTCGACGGGCAGTCGCCGGAGGATTTCGGCGAGGAGACTCTTACGACGATCAATAAGTTCTTTGAGAAGAGCCTTAACGTCTCTGCGACTTCGAAGGATCTCTACATTCACCGGAACACGCTTGTGTACCGTTTGGACAAGCTTGAGAAGAGCACGAACCTCGACCTTCGCGTGTTCGATGACGCCATCACCTTCAAGATCGCATTGATGGTTGTGAAATATATGAAGTACATGGAGAATTCCGAGTACTAAGGGAGAAATTATGAGTGATGAGTACAAGCTCCCGGAGGAGCTGACCGAAGCGGAAGACTATATTGCTGCGGCAGCGAAATCCGTGGAAACATCTGCGGCGGAAGAGGTGTACGCGGAAGCGGAACCCATTGCCGACATCGCAGGGGTAACCCAGACGGTAATCCCCGCGCTTGACAACGCCGCTGCAGAAGAGCCTTCGATTGAGAAGAAAACCGAGGATTCCGTACAGGAGACTGCGGAAGCCGAAGTGCCTCATTTTCTGAAGGTTGCAAAGAAGGCGAAAGCCGAGCAGGCTGCTCTCGAAGCGGAGTCCGCATCGAAAGCAGCGGAAGAGGAAGGAGACGATTTCCTTCCGGAATACGATGAGTCGGAAGATGACATTCCGGCACCTCCGCCGTCGGGCGAGGGTCCGGTAATTGTTTTCGACCATGTGACCAAAGAGTACGATGATGGTCCCGACGACGCCGACGCAGCGCTTCGGGATGTCTCATTTTCCATCGACCGGGGTGAGTTTGTCTTCATCGTGGGCCCCAGCGGCTCCGGCAAATCCACGCTGATCCGTCTTCTGATGCGCGAGATCAGTCCCACCTCCGGCAACATCTTTATCGCGGGCTCGAACCTCTCCGGCCTGCGGAACCGTCAGGTTTGCAAATACCGCCGTTCCATCGGCATCGTGTTCCAGGACTTCCGTCTTCTGGAGGACCGCACGGTGTTTGAAAACATTGCCTTCGCGCAGAAGGTCATCGGCGTTCCTTCGCGCAAGATCACGAAAAATGTTTCCAAGATGCTCAGCATGGTGCGGCTTCGCAACAAATACCGCAGCTATCCCAACAAGCTTTCCGGCGGCGAGCAGCAGCGCGTCGCGCTTGCCCGCGCTCTGGTCAACAACCCGTTGATCCTTCTGGCCGACGAGCCCACCGGTAACCTTGACCCGGCGAACACGGTAGATATCATGGAGCTTTTGGAGGACATCAACCTCCGTGGAACTACCGTCGTGGTGGTTACCCACAACCGTGAGATCGTGGACAGCATGCAGAAGCGAGTGATCGCCCTTCGCGACGGCGTTATCGTCGACGACAAGAAGGGAGGATACGACCGTGGATAGTTTCTTCTATTGCTTCGGCGAGGGTATCAAAAATATCCGCAGAAACCGTCTCTTCTCCATCGCATCCATCGCGACCATGACGGTTTGTATTTTCCTCTTCGGTATCATGTATTTCATGCTCGTGAATGTCCGGTATAACCTTCTGGAGCTGGAGAACGGCGTCGGTGCGACGGTGTTCTTCCGCGAGGGGATTACCGAGCAGGAGCTTGTGGATTTAAAGAATAAGATCGTGGCTCTGGACGGCGTGCGCCGCATTGAGTACATCTCTGCGGACGAGGCCTGGACCAAGTTCAAAGAGGACCATTTTTCCGACAGCGATTCCGATATGCTGAAGTCCTTCGGGGATGACAACCCGCTGGCCAACAGTGCTTCCTTCGAGGTGTATTTCCACTCCGCGGAGGATCAGCTGACGGCAATCGAGGCCATCCGCGGCATGGAGGCGGACGGCGTGCGCTATGTCAACAATGCGGAGGATCTGGTCCGCACCCTTACGTCCCTCAACCGGGGATTCAGTGCGGCGGCTATTATCCTGATCGTGCTGCTTTTGGCAATCGCCCTGTTCCTGATCAGCACCACGGTATCCATCGGTGTTTCCGTCCGTGCGAGGGAGATTCAGATCCAGAGCCTGATCGGTGCGACGGACCTCTTTATCCGCGGACCGTTCCTTGTGGAGGGTATTTTGATCGGCCTCCTCGGCGCGGCAATCCCGATCTCGATCCTGTATGGTTTGTACTACAAGATGGTTCAGCTGGTTTCCACGAAGCTGGGTATTCTCGGTGCCGTGAACTTTGTTGACGTAAACGAGGTATTTGCCGTGTTGGCGCCTCTGTCGGTATGCATCGGCGTCGGCATCGGATTCTTCGGCAGTTATATTACGCTGAACAAGGAACTTCGTAAGTTCCGGAAAATGTAAGACGCCGGCTTTTGACATTTTCCGTAATGGAAAACAGAGCGGTTGTCAGTGCAGGGGAAGAAGTGCGCAGGAAAGCACAGTGGAAAAGGAGAACATATGAGAAGAAAAGGTTTGGCTTGGCTTCTGATGGCTGCGATGGCCTCCGGCATGTTTGCGGTTCCGGTTTCCAAAGCGGCTCCAACGGTCCTTCCGAACGGGTACAACCCTCCCGGGGTGCTGTACGCGGAGGACAAGGAGGCGGAGCTGCAGAAGCAGAAGGAAGAGGCCGAGAAAAAGAGACAGGAGCTTCTGAAGAAAAAGGATGCTCAGGCTCAAAAGACGAAAGAGCTGAAGAAGGAGTATGACGATATCGAGAAGTTTATCGCCGATATGGACCAGAAGCAGGCCGATATGCAGGCGGAGATGGCCGAGATGGAGGCGGCTCTCGAGGAACTTCGCAGTGAACTGGCAGTGACCGAAAAGGAGCTGGCAGTTGCCAAGGAGGTCGAGGCGGAGCAGTACGCCGCGCTTAAGCGGAGATTCCAGTACCTCTATGAGCATGGAAACCTGACCGATCTGGAGGTCCTTCTCGGGTCCCGCGATCTGGAAGACATCCTGAACTATGACGAATATGCCACCAGCATCCGCATTTACGACTATCTTCTTGCAAAGAAGTATTCCGACGCGAAGCACGAAGTGGAGCTGGTGAAGGAAAAGCAGGAAACGCAGATTTCCGTGCTGGAAGCCAGCTTGGAACTGTATGATGAGGACTACAAGTACGTTGAGGAACTGGTGGCCAAGAAGGAAGAGGCGCTGATCGAATACGAGGAGCTGATCGGTGTCGCGGAGGACGACCTTGAGGAATACCTCTCCGAGTTGAACAAGGCCAATGCGGACGTTGACGCCCTGAAGCAGCAGATTGCAAAGGAGCAGGAGCGCAAGAAGGCCGAGGCCGCTAAGAAAGCTGCGGAGGAAGCCAAGAAGCGTGCCCAGCAGCAGTCGCAGCAGGCGGCGGCGGACCGTGAGAAGAAGTACGCAAACGTGCCTCATACGGGCGTCTCCAGCGCAAGCGACCTGACGCTCAAGGATGTGAAGGATCCCAACAAGATGATCTGGCCGCTTCCCGGTGACAACCGGATCGCCTGCGGCTTCGGTCCGAGACGCCGGCCTGTCAAAGGCGCGAGCTCGTACCATCAGGGCGTGGATATCGGAGCGGCGTTCGGAGCGCAGATTGTAGCTTCCCTGGCCGGAACCGTACGGTTTGCGGGATATAACAGTTCCGCCGGCAACTATATTGAGATTGACCACGGAAACGGGTTCCGCACCAGATACCTGCACTGCTCGAAGCTTCTGGTGAGCAAGGGCGATACGGTCCTTCAGGGTCAGGTAATCGCACTGGTGGGCTCCACCGGTGTATCGACGGCTCCGCACCTTCATTTTTCGGTTGTTATTGACGGCGTTTCTGTAGATCCGCTGTTCTATGTGCGCTATTGATTTCCGGGGAGAAAAACCTTGGTTTTTGGGAGGAAGAAGTTGTGAAGAAAGGTTTTGGAAAAGGATTTCTGGCAGGCATCCTGTGCTGTGTGATGCTTTTCGTGATCGTTTCCTGCGGCAAGGGCAACGAGAATGAGAGCCGTCTGACGAAGAAACAGACCACGCCGACGCCCGTGACGGTGCAGGAGGGCACGCCTACGCCCACGCCCACGCCGGCCAGCTCGCTGTCGGATGTGGAGTATGCGGGAAAGCTGAAGCAGATCTCCGAGATTTTGGACAAGTATTATTATCAGCCGATCGATTATAACAATATCGTAGACGGTATCTACCACGGCATGGTTTCCGCCGTCGGCGACCCGTACACCGTGTATTACAATGCGCAGGAGATGGAGACGTTCCTCCAGTCCTCCGCAGGGTCCTATGCCGGCCTCGGCGCTTCCGTGCGGATCGGCGATTCCAAGTATCCCGTGCTTACCCGCGTATTCCCGGGAAGTCCTGCGGAGAAAGCAGGTCTGCTGGCGGAGGATACGGTGATCGAGGTAGACGGCGAGGACGTTTACAACGTGCCTCTCGACATTGTCGTGACCAAGGTCCGCGGCCCCATCGGCTCGCATCTTGAGCTTACGGTGTACCGCGAGGGAGAGCCGGAGTACCTTCATTTCGACGTCATCCGTGATACGGTCGAGCTTCCGACGGTGGAGCATCAGATGCTTGCTAATCAGATCGGATACATTTCGGTCCTGGAGTTCGACGAAGTGACGGCACAGCAGTTTAACGATGCGGTGGACGATCTCACAAGACAGAACATGAGAGCCCTGATCGTGGACCTTCGAAGCAACCCCGGCGGTTCGCTCTCCACTGTCAAATCCATGCTCAGCAGGATCCTTCCGAAGGGTAAACTCCTTGTCTACATGGAGGATAAGTACGGCCAGAAGGAAGAGCATTTCTCCAACACCGACGAGACGGTTGACGTTCCGATCGCTGTTCTGATGAACGGCAACAGCGCGAGCGCGTCGGAGGTGTTCGGCGGCTGCCTGCAGGATTACGGCAAGGCCATCCTTGTGGGAACCCAGAGCTTCGGCAAGGGTATCGTGCAGACCATCCTTCCGTTGGGCGACGGCTCGGGCATCAAGGTCACAATCTCTTCGTATTTTACGCCGAACGGACGCAACATCCATAAGAAGGGTCTGACCCCGGATGTTGAGGTTGAGCTGAAGGATGAGCTGAAGAAACTCACCACGATCCCCATCGAGGATGACAACCAGATCCAGAAGGCAATCGAGGAGCTGAAAAAGAAGATCTGAGGATAGCGTCCAAAGAAGAAAAAACTTCGTGGAAAATGCAGAAAATGACGGTTCGGTGATACCACTGAATCGTCATTTTTGATGATTGCATTTTTCGTGTGTGTATGGTAGAATTGCTTTTGTATGCGGACAAATGTTTGCGGTGGGCACACAAACCGAAGAAAACACTTCGGGTTGCGGTGCCGCGATTGGGGAAGGAGCAGCAGATGCCGAAGGACGAGGTTTACATTGTGAGCCGCAGGGCGCTTCCCAAGGTGATCCTTAAAGTTGCCGAGGTCAAGCGGATGCTTGCGAAGGACAAAAACCTTACCGTGCAGGAAGCGACGGACAAGGTGGAACTCAGCAGGAGTTCCTTCTACAAGTATAAGGATGATGTGCAGCCATTTTACGAGACATCCAGAGGAAAGACCGTGAACGTGCTCTTACAGGTGAGCGACGAACCGGGCATTCTCTCCGCGATACTCACCGAGGTGGCGAATTGCCGTGCAAATGTGCTGACGATCCAGCAGAGCATCCCCATCGGCGGCGTTGCGTCGGTGGCGCTGGGATTCGAACTTCTGCCGGAGTCGGCGGATCTGCCGGAGTTGGAGAGCCGCATCACGGGGCTTGCGGGCGTACAGCGCCTTCAGGTTCTCGGTATGGAATGAAACCAAGGGAGGATTTACTACCATGAAAATAGCTATTTTAGGATACGGCACGGTTGGCTCGGGCGTGTTCCAGATCATTCGGGAGAACAACGCCATCATTGAGAAGCGGGTCGGCGCGCCGGTGGAAATCAAGTACGTTCTCGACCTTCGGGAGTTTCCCGGGGATCCGGTGGAACCGTACCTTGTGCACGATTTCAAGACGGTCATCGAGGACCCGGAGATTGACATTATCGTCGAGGTGATGGGCGGCGTCAAATTTGCGTATCCCTATGTGAAGGAAGCGCTTCTTTCCGGACGCAGTGTCTGCACCTCCAACAAGGAGCTGGTGGCGGCTCACGGCGCGGAGCTGATCGCCATCGCCAGGGAGCGAAGCATCAACTTCCTCTTTGAGGCCAGCGTCGGCGGCGGCATCCCGGTGATCTGGCAGCTGATGCGCTCCGTCACGGCGGATGAGGTGGAGGAGGTCAACGGTATCCTTAACGGCACTACGAACTACATGATGACACGGATGCGCGAGGACGGCATCTCCTTCGACGAGGCTCTTGCCGATGCGCAGGCGAACGGATTTGCCGAGAGAGATCCCTCGGCGGACATCGAAGGATTCGACGCATGCCGCAAGATTGCGATCCTCACCTCGCTGGCATACGGTCAGCAGGTGGATTATCAGGATATTTACACCGAGGGAATCACGAAGATCAGCGGGACGGATGTTGCTTATGCCAAACAGATGAAGCGCGGGATCAAGCTGATCGCCCGCAGCTACCAGAAAAACGGAAAGATTTACGCGATGGTTTCGCCGATGATGATCCGGAAGAAGAATCCGCTCTACCCGGTCAACGGTGTTTTCAACGCCATCATGGTTCGCGGCAACATGCTCGGTGAGATCATGTTCTACGGAATGGGCGCCGGCAAGCTGCCCACCGCCAGCGCGGTTGTCTCCGACGTGATCGACGCCGCGAAGCATCGCTTCGTCAACATCCCGATCCTCTGGAGCCAGGAGAAGATGACGCTCGGCGAGAAGGACGATATGCAGGTGCGCTTCTTTGTCCGCGTTCCGGCGGCGGAGGAGGAGAAGGCGCGCAGCATCTTTGACATCCACAAGACCGTGGAGCTTGCGGAGAAGACAGAGGAGTTCGCCTTTGTCACGAAAGAGATGAGCGAGAAGGCGTTCGCGGATGCGTGCGCGAAGCTTTCGGTCATCGCTTCGATTCGGTACGAATAATACGGATGAGGCACGCAGGAAGGAAAACTTGCTGCGTGTTATCATTTTACGAGGGAGAAACTGTTTCTGAGGACAGAGACAAAGGAGGAAGGATTACATGAAATATATTGTTGTGCTTGCAGACGGAATGGCTGACCGGCCGCTGGAGGAATTGGGCGGAAAAACGCCTCTCGCCTATGCGAAAACACCGGAGTGGGATGCGCTCGCACCGCGCTCCGAGGTCGGTATGGCGCACACCATTCCGGCCGGAATGAAGCCGGGCAGCGACACCGCCAACCTGGCGGTCATGGGGTATGACCCGAAGCAGTACTATACCGGAAGATCCCCGTTGGAGGCGCTCTCCATCGGCGTCAACATGGCGTCTGCGGATGTGGCGATCCGTTGCAATATCGTGACGCTCTCCGAAGACGATCTTCCCTATGAGGAGAAGACGATCATCGATCACAGCTCCTCGGAGATTTCCACGGCGGATGCCGCGGTGCTTCTCGAGGCCGTGCGCAAGCAGCTGGAGTGGGAGGGGTATCATTTCTACGTCGGTACCAGCTACCGTCACCTCCTTATCTGGAACCGTGGCCGCGTGGTTCCGCTCACGCCGCCCCACGACATTCTCACGAAGGTCGTCGGCGGGTATCTTCCGGAGGATCCGGTCCTTCGGGAAATGCAGAAGCGCAGCTATGAGATCCTCAACAACCATCCGATCAACGTCGAGCGCGCGAAGAAGGGCCTTAACAAGGCCAACTCCGTGTGGTTCTGGGGTGCCGGGACCCGGCCGGCGCTGTCGTCATTTTACGAAAAATCCGGCCTTCGCGGCGTGATGATCTCCGCGGTAGACCTTCTCAAGGGGATTGCGGTAGGCGCAGGAATGCGCAACATCTCGGTTCCGGGGGCGGACGGAAGCCTTCACACGAACTACGAGGGCAAGGCGCGTGCGGCAATTCAGGCCCTTCTCTCGGAAAATGCAGACTTTGCCTACATTCATGTCGAAGCGCCCGACGAGATGGGGCATCAGGGAAGCGCGGAGCGCAAGGTGCAGGCGATCGAGCAGATCGACCGCAACATTGTCGGCGTCATCCGCAGGGAAATGGATGCCTCCGGAGAGGATTACCGTCTTCTGATACTTCCGGATCATCCGACCCCGGTTTCGCTCCGTACCCATACGGCGGATCCGATCCCGTACCTTCTGTACGACAGCACGAAGGCAGTCGACGGTCCTGCGGAGTACACGGAGGAAACGGCGGTTACGACCGGTTATGTCTTTGAGGAAGGCTTCCGTTTGATGGAACATTTTACGAAGGATTGAACGGCATCATAAAAACACCGTTCTTTATGCGTATCTAAGGAAACGCCGAAAAGCGTTTCCTTTATGCACTTTCGCGCGTTCTGAGGAGGGAGCGAGTATGACAGGGAAGAAAAAGAACATCCGGCTGGCCGCTGTGACGCTTGTCTTGTGCCTGATGCTCGTCGCATGCGACGGCGGGGGAGACAGCAGGGAAGGGCGCAACCAGACGGTGACACCCAGCCCGGAACAGATTGCGACGCCTACGGTAAGTCCTGCGGAGCCCGGTTTTGAGGACCAGTACCTGGCAATGCGGATCGGGGTCACGCAGAGGGGAGATATGATCTACCGGGTGACGGAGAAATTTTCCGAGGACGGAACAGTAACGGAGTCGGTGACGGACCAGGTGCCGGTTGGATCGGAGAAAAACGCGGACGCCTGGGAGATTACGGAGAAAACGATCAACCACGTCCATCCGGAAAGCGAATCCTCAGGCACGTACGCCTATGAAAACGGCGTCCTGAAATCGCTTCGGTATACCACCTGGAACGAGGACGGATCGGAAACGACCCGGTACTCGTATTACCCGCCGGAGTCCGAGCTGGACCCGACGGAAGAGTACACGGATTACACGGATTCCGACGGTGGTTTGTACCGCAGCGATTACACGCGGTACGGGGAGTATCAGAAGGTTCTCTATTGCAAGATGGTCTGGTACCGGGAGGAGGACAGCTTCGCAACACCTCTTAAGGAGGTTATCTACGGGGAGGAAGTCACGCCTGTTGAGCGGGTCTGCCCGGAAAATCGCTTCCTGGAGGCGACAGATACGCTGCCTTTCCTTGCGATTGTGGAAGAGAAGACGGGGACTTCCGGTTCGACGGACACGGCAAATGCGAAGGTCCGCAAACTGCTGGTGATCGGTTCGTTCCAGACGGAGCTTACGGCTTCGGTGGATGAAAACAACCGGGACCAGACAGGAAGTTTGGCAGCCTACACGTTGGCGGAACCCTATGGGGGCTGCACGACCCTTGATCTGTACTATTCGGGAGCGGACGAGCAGGGCGATCTGCTTAAGGCAGTGCTTTCCGGTTCCGAATCTTCCGGAAAATACACCTGGGAGCGGCAGATTGTTGAACGGAAACGCGTGAGCACCGACAGCCACGGCAGCTACAGGAAGGTGGATGTGCATACGGATGGCACCGAGGTTGTGCGGTATGAGCAGACGAACAACGACGAGGGAAAACTTGTTTCGAAATACATCTATGATTCGAAGGGAGTGCTGACTTCATCGATGCTTGTCATACGCTCGAAAGACGGTTTCTCCGAGTCGACCAAGGAGCTTGTCCTGAGGGACAATGGTAAGGAAATTTCCCATGTGGTAGATACAAAGTTCAACCAGTGGCATTTGCCGGTTGAGACCGAGGAATATACTATGGAGGGCAGTGAGATCGCAGGGCGACAGAAATATCTGTACAAATACGACGAGAACGGATGTCTTTTGTATGTCCAATATACTACGGCGGAAGGGAAGGTCTATGAGACATATTATGACAGTGTGTACAACCTGCGGACCGGTCAGTAAACCGGAGGGATACTGTCGGAAGAGACCCTGAAAACAAAAAACGGCCTGCAGGAAAACCTGCAGGCCATTCGATTATTCTGGGGCTGTCCGGTTACCGAACCCGTTCGTTACCGGAATCAGTCGGGATCAACAGCGTCCGTGAGGTCAGCGGCAATCTCGTCCACCTTCTCCTCAGCGTCCTCAAGCTTTCCGGTCCAATCCTCACCGGCATCCTCTGCAGCATCCTTGACAGCGTCAGCAGCGTCCTCGGCAGCGTCAGCGGCGTCCTCAGCAGCATCTTCCGCTGCGTCCTCAGCGTTCTCAAACTTGGAGGAGATGTATTCCTTCAACTCAGCAGCCTTCTCCTTCGTAGCCTGTGCGATCGTGCCGGCCTTCTCGGAAACAACAGCTGCGATATCCTTGGTCTTGTCCGTTACCTTGTGAGCGACATCGGTAGCCTTAGCCTTGATGTTAGCGTAGCGGCTCGGAGCCTCCTCGCCGTCCTCAGCCTCAATATCGATATCCCCATCGGAATCGGCTGCGTCCCCAATCGGCATCTCATCTTCGAAGAGATCGCTGTCGTCAAAGTCTTCCCCCTCAGCCAGCTGCTTCTGCTTCTCAATCTCCTTGTAGAGATAATACCCGCCGGCGATTGCTGCAGTAAGCAGAGCCAATCTTGTAAATGTCTTCATAGTACTTCTCCTTTCCGGCGCGTAGTTACGCGCTCAACCCACCTTACGGCGGTTTCTATGCTTTATATTATAACGGATGATATCAAAAAAGGGAAGAAAAATCCCTCGGAATTCGCAGAAAGTTCACCTCAGAAAAAATATGTAAAATTTTCCGTAAAATGCTTGCAAACTTTGGGGCGTTAGTATATAATAGCGACTGTTGACGAAAACGGCAACATTCTTGGGCTATCGCCAAACGGTAAGGCAACGGACTCTGACTCCGTCATTTTCAAGGTTCGAATCCTTGTAGCCCAGTTCATAGTGACCGGAAGGAATGATTTCCTTCCGGTTTTTTTGCATTTTCCGCGGGCTGCGCACCGCGTGAAGTTTCTTGCAATAGAGGCGGCTGTATGGTAGAATAATAGATGAGATTGAGAAGAGGAAGGTACCATTCACATGGACCGAATTAAGAGGAAAATGATGCTCGTACTCGTCATCGTTGCCTCACTGCTTTTGATGAGCGCATGTATGATGACGGCTCCGGGGACGGAGGAGGAAATCAGCGTAACTCCGACTGCCGGAACGACAGAGGAAGTGTCTCCGACAGTACCGGGGGAGGATACGACGCCGACCGCAGCACCGACGGAAGAGCCGACGCCGGAACCCACCGCTACGGAGACGCCGGTTCCGACGGACACGCCGAAACCTACGGAAACACCGAAACCGACGGATACGCCGAAACCTACGGAAACACCGAAACCGACGGATACGCCGAAGCCGACGAAGACGCCGACGGCCACCAACACTCCGAAACCGACTGCAACGCCGAAGCCGACAGAGACTCCCGGTGATGTGACGCCTTCCGTGACGCCGGATTCCCCGACACCTGTCGGAACGCCGACGCCGCAGGTCACGAGCGCACCGACGCCGAAGACCTCCGACGGTTACCCGGATGTGGAGGGAACCAAAGGCATCCTGAACGAGAAGGAATACCTCCGGCCGGCTGTGGGACGAAATCAGGAGCGTACGGTACAGCTTCCGTTCAAGACCAGGGTGGTCATCGTCGATCAGAAGAAGTCGGAATTTAACGAAATATGGTATAAGGTTGCCGTGCTCCTTGACGGCAAGGTACAGTACGGATACGTGCAGGCGGCGGCCGTGGATCTTGAGAAGCTCCAGCCGACGCCGAAGAGCAGCAGCCTCAACAAAGTAGGCACCGGCAATCTCTCCATGAAGCACGGAAGCGACCGCGACGGCGACGGAGTTTACGTTGTGGTCCTCGATCCCGGACACGGCGGCAAATTCTACGGGGCTTCGCACTTCGGAGTCACGGAGAAGAGCATCAACTTAAAGGTTGCAAAGGCCTGCAAGGACTATCTGGAGAGCACCTACGACAACGTGAAGGTTTACCTGACACGTTCCGAGGACAAGTCGCTGGACGCCGAAAACGACGTGGATGACCTGGAACTGCGCGTCCGGTACGCGATGGGCAAGAAAGCGGATATTCTGGTGAGCCTGCACTTCGACGCATTTGACGGTGGAGTCAGGGGCGCGGAGGCGCTGATCACCAAAGGAAAACTGACGGATAAGAGTATGGCTCTCGGGTCCCAGATCCTTCGGGAACTCGAGGGACTCGGGATCAAGAGTCTCGGATGTATGAAACGCCGGAGCACGCGCTCGCGGTACAGCTATCCGGACGGCGATTACATGGACGGCTATCTGATCATCCGGCTTGCCGCCGAGGCGGGAATCGTGCCGGTGATCATCGAAAACGCCCATCTCGACCATGAGAAGGATTTCAAGGAGTTCTTAAACAGCGACGAGAAATTAAAGAGGATCGGGCAGGCGGATGCCAGGGGCATTGCCTCCTACCTCGGTTTGAAGAAGAAAGATGCTTCGGAGAAATCGCCGACGCCGGCCGAAGATCCGAAGCTTACCGGCGGAGCCGAACCGACCGGCGATGCGAAACCGACCGGCGAGGCGGAACCCACCGGCAAGGCGGAGCCTACCGGGGAAGCGAAACCCACCGGAGAGGCGGAGCCGACCGGCGAAGCAAAACCCACAGGGGAGGGAGAACCGGAAGCGGAGCCCTCGCTGACGGGTCCCCCGAAATCGTAATGGAAAGGCTCTCCCTGAGAAGGGGGAGCTTTTTTGTGCGTGGCATGGGGCATTTGTTAAATAAATGTAAACTATATTGACATTTTTCGAAAACCGTGTTTTAATACCGAAAATGCAATTTACAAAATATGCACAGAGTGTGCATTGAAAGGAAGGGCATATGGCAAAAAAGGATTCTTCGGTAAAACGGACCGTTGTGTGTTATTTGATATCGGGAGGAATAACCGCATTGGCCGGATTTCTGATTTACTATCTGGCGCTGCCGGCAATCAACGTTCACAGCGCGGGGTTTTGGGCATACCTGTTGTTCCTCGGGATAATACTGGCGACGGCCCATTCCCTGACGAAGGAGATCATCCTGAAGAACGAGATTTCGGTCGTTGGGAAGAAGAGCGCGTCGTGGTTCGGAACCGCGATCGGCGTCACCATCTCGGGAATTGCGCTGTTGGCGCTTGTGATCGGCGGGATCGCATCCGCGAAGATGTTCCACGCAAAGACGTACGCGGGGATCATCAACGTGCAGGAGGCGGATTTTGAGAAGGACATGCCGGAGACCACCAGCGTCACAAACATCGCGCTGATGGACACCGAGTCCGCGCGTATCATCGGCAACCGCACGCTGGGTTCGCTCTCGCAGGTGGTATCGCAGTACACGGTCAACGACCACTACAGCCAGATCAACTACCAGAATACTCCCAAGAAGGTTACGATCCTGGAGTACGCGGACTTCTTCAAGTGGATCGAGAACCGCGGGAACGGGATCCCGGGCTACGTGATGGTCGACCCGGTCGGCAACAGCGCGAACTATGTCGAGTTCAGCAAACCCGTAAAATACGCGGAGAGCGGACGTTTCGGCGATGATCTGGAGAGAAAACTCCGCTTCTCGTACCCGACGAAGATTTTCGGAGGAATGTACTTCGAGGTGGACGATTCGGGAAATCCCTACTATATCGTTTCCTGTATGCAGGCGCATGCGGGACTGTTCGGCGCCATGGATGTCGCGGAGGTCATCCTCTTCAATCCCGTGGACGGCAGCTCACAGATTTATGATGTGAAGGATGTTCCGTCCTGGGTGGACATCGTCTACGACGGCGACCTTGCCAGCGAAAAATACAACTGGTACGGCAAGCTGTCCGGCGGTTTCTGGAACAGCGTGATCGGCAACAAAAACTGTAAAATGACCACGGACGACTACGGTTACATCGTGATCGACGATGATGTTTGGTATTTTACGGGCGTGACCAGCGTCACCAGCGACGAGAGCAACATCGGATTTATCATCACCAACGCCCGCACGGGCGAGTACCGGTTCTACAAGGTCGGCGGAGCGGAAGAGTATTCCGCCATGGGCGCTGCGCAGGGTGAAGTGCAGGAGAAGGGATATGTCGCTTCGTTCCCGTCCCTCGTCAACATCGCCGGTCAGGCCACCTACATCATGGTCCTGAAGGACACCGGCGGTCTGGTAAAGCTGTACGCACTGGTCAATGTGGAGCAGTACGGAATTGTCGCCACCGGAGCGACACAGGCGGAGGCAATAGCCGCATACCGCAAGCTTCTCGCACGCAACGGCGTGGAGGGAGTGGGCGGTGAGAACGATATGCCGCTTGCGGAGATCACGGTTGCGGAGGTCCGGCTGGCGATCATGAACAACGCCACCATCGTGTATATCACGGCGGAGGATGGAACGGTTTTCAAGGGATCCCTTGTGGAGGATGAAAGCTACATGCTGATCCGTGAGGGAGATGCGATCGCCATCCGTTACGACGATACCGACATCGACGGACTGAAGCAGATCCGAAGCTGGAGCCGGAAATAATCAATTTGAGAATCATCTGATTGTGTTGGGGGTGAGAGGAGACCCGTGCGGTTTTGCACGGGTCTCTTCGGCATTTTCGGGAAGAAGACGGGGCCGGTCCGGTTGTAAAAAGCGCCCGGGTATGGTAAGATAGGATTTATACGGAAAATCCCCGGTGAGTAGCGCGGAAACCCTTGATTTTACAGCAAATGCAACCGCCGGTTGACAAATTGAAAAGCCGGATTTATAGCATGCAACCGCGGTTTTTGGTACGATGAGCCTGCAAAATACAGAGGCAGGAACGCAGTACCGACAGAAACGGTTACAGGGCACATCCGAAGTGAGAGACAACCTGCCGGAAAGGAAATACTATGATTTTAGCAGACAAGATAATCAACGAAAGAAAGAAGAACGGCTGGTCCCAGGAAGAGCTTGCGGAACAGCTTGCGGTATCCCGTCAGTCCATTTCCAAATGGGAAGGGGCTCAGGCGATCCCAGATATCCAGAAGATCATCAAGATGGCAGAGCTCTTCGGAGTGAGCACGGATTATCTTTTAAAGGATGAGATTGAGCCGGCGGATGCCGAAAACGGCGGCGTGCTTCCGGAGGATCCCGACGGAGCAGCGGGACTTCGCAAGGTTACGCTGGAGGAGGCTAACGAGTTCTTAAGCCTTGAGGAGCGCATCGCACCGCGCAGGGCCAACTGTGTGAGCACCTGCATCCTCGCACCGGCGACACTTATCTGCTGCATCGCGCTTGCCCAGGTCCCGGGATTCCCTCTCAGTGACAAGGCGATGGTGGCGATCGGACTCACGGCGCTGTTTGCAATGATCGCGGTTGCAGTATTTTTCTTCGTCATCGACGGAATGAAGGTGATGCCGTACTCCTATCTGGAGACCGAGCCCATCGAGACCATGTACGGCGTGTCCGGTATGGTTTCGGCGCGGAAGAGCGCGTTTGAGCAGAAGCGCGTCAGCATGATCGCAGGCGGCGTCATCCTCTGCGTTGCAAGCGTGATTCCTCTCGTGGTGCTCTCCATCGTCAGCAGCAAGGAGTATCTCATCATTCTGATGGTCGTGGTCCTGCTGGTCATGGTAGCGATCGGCGTGAACCTGATCGTTCGGGCCTGCACCGTGGCCGGCGCACATCAAAGACTCCTTCAGGAGGGTGAGTATTCGGTCAAGGCGAAAGCCCGCAACCCGAAGTTCGCGAAACTCAGCTCCCTGTACTGGCTGGCTGTCACCGCCGGATATCTCGCCTGGAGCTTTTTGGGAAATCACTGGGAGATTTCCTGGATCGTCTGGCCTATCGCCGCATTGGTGTTCGGCGGATTGTCCATCGCTTTGAAGGAAGACTAATATGAAGTACCGCTATCTTTTGATCGATCTCGACGACACGCTGCTCGACTGGCATGAGACGGAGCGCAGGGCGCTGACGGAGGTGTTCCGGGAGCGCCTCGGCCGGGAGCTTACGCCGGAGGAGGTGGCGTCCTACAACGCCATCAACGCGGCCTGCTGGAAACTTCTCGAACGGAAAATGATCACCAAGCCCGAGTTGAAGGTGAAGCGGTTCACCGAGTTTATGGATTTCCTCGGGATGCAGCCGGACATCGCGCAGGTTCGCGGGATCAATGATCGGTACATGGAGATCATGAGCCATATCGTTGTGGAGTTCCCCGACAGCGCGCGGGTCTGCAGGAAACTGGCGGAGAGGTACACGCTCATCCTGATCACAAACGGAACCGACTGGGTGCAGCGGGGGAGGCTTCAGGGGATATCATTTTCCGACTGTATCAGTGGCGTCGTGATCTCGGATGAAGTCGGCTGCAACAAGCCGGATCCCGCATTTTTCGAGGGCGTAAAGGCAATCACGGGCGACGCCGACCCGGAACACTATCTGGTCATCGGCGATTCCCAGTCCTCGGACATCAGCTTCGGAAGAGCCATCGGCGCGGACACGGTGTGGGTTCATTTTCGGGACGACGGACAGTCCGGGGAAGCGACGTATACGGTATCGACACTTTCGGAGATAGCGAAGCTTTTGTAGAACACTTCGGGCCGCAGTCTTTGGGCTGCGGCTTTCCTTTTGCCCTGACGGGGGATGCGTCAACTCCCCGTAAGAAAGTGCATGTTTGAATGTGAGAAGTTATGTTTCGGGCCCTGCAGTCCTTGACGGTGGGAAATCGCATGCGCTATAATGATTCCAAGCGTGCGCAATTCGCTGTGAATATGAAATATTACATCACGGAGGGTCTACTACAATGCAATACGGCTACTTTGATGAAAAAGCAAAAGAGTATGTGATCACCAGACCGGACACGCCGTCGGCGTGGGCCAATTACCTCGGTTCGCCGGAGTACGGTGCGATCATCAGCAATAATGCGGGCGGATACAGCTTTGTGAAGTCCGGCGCCAACGGACGTGTGATCCGCTACCGCTTCAATTCGGTGGCAATGGATCAGCCGGGCCGCTATGTCTACATCCGCGACCTGGAGGACGGAGATTACTGGTCGGCCTCCTGGGCTCCGGTCTGCAAGCCCTTGGAGAGCTACAAGAGCACCTGCCGCCACGGCACCGCTTACACGATCATCTCCTCGGAATACCGCGGGATCAAGGCGGAGACGTCCTACTATGTTCCGAAGGATGCGACCTATGAGGTTTGGAACGCCGTGATCACAAACACGGACAGCAAGCCGAGAAAACTCGCCGTGACGGGTTACTGCGAATTCGTCAACGACAACAATTACGAGCAGGATCAGGTGAACCTTCAGTATACGCTGTTCATCACCCACACGTATTTCAAGGGCAACTTCGTGCTTCAGAAGGAAAATGAGAACTTCCACGACCCGAACAAGGAGCGTTTCTTAGGCCTTGCCGGAGCTAAGGTGACAGCGTACTGCGGTGACCGCGACCGCTTCGTCGGAAACTACAGAAGCTATGCAAATCCTCTCGGGATTGCGGAGGGACTGAAGGGCGAGCTCAACTACTGCGGAAACTCCTGCGGTGCTCTGGAGAGCGAGATCGTTCTGCAGCCCGGCGAGTCGAAGAGATTCACCTATGTCCTCGGTCAGAAGCCCGAGGCGGAGGCGGCGAAGATCATCGCCCGCTACGAGGCGGACGGCGTCTGCGAGAAGGAGCTTGCGGAACTCAAGGCCTACTGGCATGAGAAGATCAACAACCTGCAGGTTCACACGCCGGACGAGAACTTCAACAACATGGTCAATGTGTGGAACGCATACAACTGCTTCATCACATTTACCTGGTCCAGAGCGGCTTCCTTCCAGTACTGCGGTCTGCGCAATGGTTTCGGTTACCGCGACACTGTGCAGGACATTCAGGGTATCATCCACCTTGCGCCCGAGATGGCGGCGGATCAGATCCGCTTCATGCTCTCGGCACAGGTTACCAACGGTGCGGGACTTCCCCTCGTCAAATACACCCACAACCCGGGTCACGAGGACACGCCGGACGACGCTTCCTACGTGAAGGAGACCGGACATCCGTCCTACCGCGCGGACGACGCGCTGTGGCTGTTCCCGACAGTGTACAAGTACATTTCCGAGAGCGGCAACATCGCCTTTCTCGATGAGGAGATCTATTACGCGAACGACATGCAGAAGGGTACGGTGTATGACCACCTGAAGCGTGCGATCGATTTTTCGATGAACAACCTGGGCAACCACGGTATGCCGGCCGGTCTGCACGCAGACTGGAACGACTGCGTGCGCCTGGGCAAGAAGGGTGAGTCGACCTTCGTTGCATTCCAGCTTGTGTACGCCCTGAAGATCCTCCGCAAGTACGCGGTGATCAAGAACGATACCGACTATATCGCATACCTCGATTCCGTGAACGCAAAGATGGAAGAGATCCTCAAGCCCTGCTGGAACGAGGACCGCTACATCCGCGGTTACAAGGAGGACGGCGAGATTATCGGACAGCGCACCGATCCCGAGGCTTCCATGTGGCTCAATCCGCAGTCCTGGTCGGTTATTGCCGACTTCGGCACGAAGGAGCAGCAGGAGAAGGCCATGGATTCCGTGGAGCGCGAGCTCAACACGCCGTACGGCGCGATGGTAATGTATCCCGCTTACGAGGATCATGCATTTGACGGCGCATTGATGGTTTGCTTCAACAAGTGTGTGAAGGAAAATGCGGGTATTTTCTCGCAGCCGCAGGGCTGGCTGATCCTCGCCGAGGCGAAGCTCGGACACGGCAACCGCGCATACAAGTATTGGACGGAAGCAGCACCGGCAACGTACAACGCCGACGCTGACCACCGTGAGCTTGAGCCGTATGTATTCGGACAGTTTGTGGAGGGCAAGGACAGCCCGTTCGCAGGCCGTGCGCATGTGCACTGGCTGACCGGTACCGCGTCCACCGTTATGGTGGGTACCACCGAGGGTATCCTGGGCTTGAACCCCGAGGCAGACGGCATCGTCATCGATCCGTCCATCCCGTCGGAGTGGAAGAGCTACACCATGCGTAAGGTCTTCCGCGGCAAGGTTCTGAACGTGACCGTCAACAACCCGAACGGTTCCGAGCACGGCGTGAAGAGCGTGACCGTAAACGGCAAGACCATCGAGGGTATCCTGATCCGCGACGATATTCTTCAGGCGGAAAATGAGATCACCATCGAGATGTAAGATGTAAATAACGAAAGTAAAAGAAGGGGCTGTTTTTTGCAGTCCCTTCTTTGTGCTTCGGGATAATGCGATCGTTATCAAGCGAAAAAACAGCGGCACCGCATATGCGATGCCGCCGTAGTGTTTGTGAAGATTTACAAGGATTACTTGTAGAGCTCAACAAGCTTCAGCAGGTGCTGATAACGCTCGTTTGCAACCTTCTCGGACTCTGCGAAGAGCTTCTCCGCACGCTCCGGGAACGGCTTGATGAGACGCGTGTAACGGGACTCGTTGTTGAGGAATTCCTGATACGTGCCATCGCCTTCCTTGGAAGTAAGCGTGAACGGATTCTTGCCTTCTGCCTTGAGTGCCGGGTTGAAGGAGAAGAGATTCCAGTAGCCGGCCTTAACCGCCTTCTTCATCTCATCCTGGCAGTGGTTCATGCCACCCTTCGCAATTCCGTGGAGCTCGCAAGGAGCGTAACCGATGATGAGCGAAGGACCGTTGTAAGCCTCAGCCTCCTGGAGAACCTTAACTGCCTGAGCAGGGTTCGCACCGAGAGCGATCTGAGCAACATATACATAACCGTACTGCATAGCGATCTCGGAAAGACTCTTCTTGCCGATCTCCTTACCTGCAGCAGCGAACTGGCAAACCTCACCGATGTTGGAAGCCTTGGAAGCCTGACCACCGGTGTTTGAGTACATCTCGGTATCGAATACCATGACGTTTACATTCTCGCCGGAAGCAAGTACGTGATCAAGTCCGCCGTAACCGATATCGTAAGCCCAACCGTCGCCGCCGAAGATCCATACGGACTTCTTAGCGAGGTAATCCTTCTTCTCAAGAACTTCCTTGCAGAGATCGCAGTCACACTTCTCAAGTTCTGCAACAAGAGCAGCAGCGTCAGCGGAGTTCTTCAGGGTGTCGTCCTTGGTAGCAAGGAAAGCAGCGATAGCAGCCTTCAGGGAATCGGAAGCATTACCTGCAGCGATCTCCTCGAGCTTTGCGATAGCCTGGTCACGAAGAACCTTCTGGCCGAGGTACATACCGAAGCCGTGCTCCGCGTTATCCTCGAAGAGGGAGTTGGACCAAGCCGGTCCCTTAAGGGAATCCTTGTTAACGGTGTAAGGCGAGGTAGCAGCAGGACCGCCCCAGATGGAGGAGCAACCGGTTGCGTTGGAGATGTACATATGCTCGCCGAACAACTGGGTGATCAAACGAGCGTAGGAAGTCTCGGCGCAGCCTGCGCAGGAGCCGGAGAACTCAAGGAGCGGCTGGTTGAACTGCGAACCCTTAACAGCGGGCATCGTGTCAGCAACAGCCTTCTTGCCTACGTTAGCTACAAGGTAGTCAAATACCGGCTGCTCAGCTGCCTGGGATTCCTGAGGAACCATAGCGATCGCAGCGGTAGGACATACGGTAACGCACTCGCCGCAGCCCATGCAGTCCAGAGGAGATACACTCATCGTGTACTTGTACTCGGAAGCCTTCGGCTTGGTGTCTGCAAGCTTGATGTTTGCAGGAGCAGCCTTAACCTCATCCTCGGAGAGAAGGAACGGACGGATCGTTGCGTGCGAGCAGACAAATGCACAGTTGTTACACTGGATACACTTTGCTGCATCCCACTCCGGAACGGTAACAGCGGTACCACGCTTCTCGTAAGCGGAAGCACCGGTCTCGAACTGACCGTCTGCGATATCCTTGAATGCGGATACCGGAAGGCTGTAACCATCCATCAGACCGATCGGATCAAGAAGCTCGTTGACCATCTTGACAGTAGCAGGACGGCCGGAGCGCTCAACCTTCTTAGGAGCGTCAACTGCGGTAGCCCAGTCAGCGGGAACGGTAACTTCGTGGATCGCGTCTACACCGGCGTCGATCGCCTTGTAGTTCATCTCAACGACAGCGTCGCCCTTCTTCGCGTAGGACTTCTTTGCAGCTGCCTTCATGTACTCAACAGCCTCGTCGATCGGCATAACGTTCGCAAGCTTGAAGAATGCGGACTGAAGGATCGTGTTGGTTCTCTTGCCCATACCGATCTCGATAGCCTTGTCGATAGCGTTGATCGTGTAAAGCTTGATGTTGTTCTTAGCGATGTACTGCTTAGCCTCAGCAGGCATGTGCTGATTCAGCTCTTCGTCGCTCCACTGGCAGTTGATCATGAAGATTCCGCCCGGCTTCACATCCTGAACCATCTTGTAACCCTTGATGACATAGGAAGGATTGTGGCAAGCTACGAAATCAGCCTGGTTGATGTAGTAAGGACTCTTGATCGGCTTGTCACCGAAACGAAGGTGGCTGATGGTGATACCGCCGGTCTTCTTGGAGTCATACTGGAAATAAGCCTGGATGAACTTGTCGGTGTGGTCACCGATGATCTTCGTGGAGTTCTTGTTGGCACCAACGGTACCGTCACCGCCGAGACCCCAGAACTTGCACTCAACCGTACCCTTAGCCGAGGTGATCGGAGCGGGCTTAACCTCAGGAAGCGAGAGATTCGTAACATCATCGACGATACCGATGGTGAAACGAGCCTTCGGAGCATCCTTGGCAAGTTCGGTGTAGATCGCGAAGATCGAGGAAGGAGCGGTATCTTTGGAACCGAGACCGTAACGGCCGCCGGAAAGGATAACGTCGTTCAGACCTGCCTCGCGGAGCGTGGTAGCAACATCGAGGTAGAGAGGCTCACCGAGGGAGCCGGGCTCCTTCGTTCTGTCGAGAACGGCAATCTTCTTGACGGTCTTGGGAAGAACCTTAAGAAGAGCGGAGGAAACCCAAGGACGATACAGACGAACCTTAATCAAACCAACCTTCTCGCCGGCAGCGGTGAGGTAGTCGATAACTTCCTCGGCAACGTCGCATACAGAACCCATTGCGATGATCACG
>JAGCVY010000079.1 GCA_017962105.1 Lachnospiraceae bacterium | reverse complement strand
TGTCAAAAGTAGAGTTCACTATGCGCACGACGGATGATCCCTACACCGATACGACGTATACATTAGTCCGGGACGATTTCAAAGCCGGCGATCCCGAATATATTCTGGCACAGCCGGATGAAGATGTCCTGATCGTCGACGAGGATGATCCCGAGTTCAAATATACTGCGGAGCTTGACTGTTTCAACTTCTCGCGCGAGTGGCCGGTCCGTGACCAAGACCCCCGATTGGCGGAACAGACGCTTCGATTCGCAACTGATCAGGATATTGCCTCAGCAAGCGAAGATTACTATGTTCGGTTTATCCATACCGACGGAAGCTATGGCAATTACTGCTCGGAGTTTGACTACTCGGTAACTTTCCTTGCCTCGGAGGACACCTACGAATCCGTATTCATCCCTGTATATGACTACATCGCTTCTCTCTCCCGGTCCGATAACGGTGAAATCATCGAAACCGGAGAACAGATGGCAATGTTTACCCTTGTTGTCGATCTGAAGACAATCACTCATCGCAAAACCGTGAGAACGCTCCTGATTGTCATACTGTTTGCTCAGGCAGCTGCCTGCATCATCATGTTCTGGCGGTACGCGGTAACCCGCGGGGAACGGGACGCCAAGGCGCTCAAGGACACCTTCATCAACGCGATGGCCCATGAGCTGAAGACGCCGTCCGCCGTGATCCGAAGTACTGCGGAGTATCTTTCCACGGGGGCGAGGCCGGAGAAGCAGCAGCATTATTTCGATGTTCTGACAAGGGAGAGCGAATCCATGGATACCCTCCTGAACCGGATGCTCACCTACTCCCGCATGTCGGACGACCACGTGTCCCTCAATGTTACCCAAACCGATTGGAACGATATGATTAACAAGACCCTCGCATCCTACAGTGATCTTCTTCTCGAAAAGAAGATGAGGGTCATTTTCAAGGAGAGGTCCTCCGAGAAACCGATTGCCGACCCGAGTCTTCTGGAGATGGTAATCGACAACCTGATCTCCAATGCCGTAAAATACGGCGAGGCCGAAAGTACCATTGTCATAAAGACCACATATCAAAAGTTCACGATCTGGAATAAGACGGACGCATTTCAGGGGGAAAACCTGAATGAAATCTGGACCCCCATGTACCAGACCGAGCAGAAGAAAGCCGACTCCCTGACCGGCGGCATGGGACTTGCGATCTGTGCAAGCGTCCTGAAGCGGCATAACGCCTCCTACGGCGCATATCGGGAAGCCGACGGGATTTCATTCTTCTTCGATATGGACCGGCCGCTGAAGAGCTCGATCCCTTACCGCTTTTTCACCGGGATCACAACCACGTTGTTTATGATGTTCCTCTGGTTTTTTATCGCTGCCGTCAAGATTCCCGACTATCTGAAATATGATGCTTTGGAACGAAAATACAACGGTTACCCGAAAACCCTTTTCACGATCATTCTCTTCCTCGGGATTTCCATTGGATTCGGTCTTATTTACCTGGGTCTCCACCACCTTCGGACCATGCCGGGCAAGACAAAGAAAACGCCGACGGATTGACCCTTGAGAATAAAAACGATAAGTAAAAAACCACAAAGACTCCGGGATGCGGAACCGCCGCCCCGGAGTCTTTCTATATTACGTGTTTTTTATGAAACTATTACTTGACTTTTTGTTTAGTATACATATAATGGGAGAGGTGGAAAGGGGTGCCATATATGGAAATCGAGGAAAGAATCGGTATTCGGATCAAGGATCTGCGAAACAAGAACGGTCTGACGCAGGAAGAACTGGCGGCGCGCACGGAGCTCACGAAGGGCTTCATCTCGCAGCTGGAACGCGGACAGACTGCGCCTTCCGTGTCTACGCTGCAGGACATCGTAGAGTGTCTCGGCACCAACCTTTCGGAGTTTTTCAGCGAGGAGCGGGAACCGCAGATCGTCTATAAGAAGGAAGACTATTTCGAGAGTGAGGACGCCAACGGCAACACCGTGAACTGGCTCGTGGCATCCGCCCAGAGCAAGAGCATCGAGCCGATCCTTGTGAGACTTCACCCGGGAACCTCCACCGCGTTAGATAAACCCCACGACGGCGAGGAGTTCGGCTACGTCCTCGAAGGAGCTGTCAACGTCGTGTACGGTGACCACACCTACACGGTCCGCAAGGGTGATTCCTTCATCTACCCCGCCAACAAACCGCACAACATCACCTCGGCGAGCAGCAGGGACAGCGTTTTCCTGTGGGTGAGCACACCGCCGAGTTTCTGATATAGGAGTATCCGATATGTTTGATCCCATTTTACAACTGGAACACATCACCAAGTCCTTCGACGGCAAGAAGATCCTCAATGATTTCGATCTTGAGATCGGCCGCAACGAGTTTGTGACGCTGTTGGGACCTTCCGGCTGCGGCAAATCCACCATTTTACGTATCATCGGCGGTTTCGTACGCCCGGACAGCGGCCGCGTTTTCTTTGAGGGTCAGGACATCACGATGCTCCCGCCCGAGAAGCGCAACGTCAACACCGTATTCCAGAAGTACTCTCTCTGCCCACACAAGAATGTGGAGGAAAATATCGCCTTCGGCCTCAAGCTGAAGAAGAAAAGCTCCGATTACATCCGCGACAAGGTAAAATACGCCCTGAAGCTCGTGAACCTCGACGGCTTTGAAAAGCGGGATACGCTTTCCTTAAGCGGCGGCCAGCAGCAGCGTGTGGCCATCGCCCGGGCCATCGTAAACGAGCCCGAGGTCCTGCTTCTCGATGAGCCTCTCGGCGCTCTCGACTTAAAGCTCCGCCACGAGATGCAGCGCGAGCTGATCAAGATCAAGAAGGAAGTCGGCATCACCTTCCTCTACGTCACGCACGACCAGGAGGAGGCGCTGATGAGGAGCGACCGCATCATCGTCATGAACAAGGGCATCATCCAGCAGGCCGGCGACTCCCAGAGCATCTACGACGAGCCGCAGAACGCTTTCGTCGCCGACTTCATCGGTGAGAGCAACATCATCGACGGCATTATGGTGAAGGATCTTCTGGTCAACATCCAGGGAGTTGATTTTCCGTGTGTCGATACCGGTTTCGGGGAAAACAACCCTGTCGACGTCGTAATCCGCCCCGAGGATCTTGAGATTGTGAAGGCCGGCGAGGGTTATCTGACCGGTCAGGTCATCTCCATCATCTTCAAGGGTGCCTACTACGAGATCAAAGTGAAGGTCAACGACTACGAGTGGATGATCCAGAGCGTGGATCCCGCGCCCATCGGCGAACTCGTAGGTCTTACCATCGATCCGGACAATATCCAGATCATGCACAAGCCGCTGCGTGACGACGAGGAGGTCGTACGCGACGAGTAATCATTTTCCGCCGAAACAGCGGAACCGATCAATGCTCGGACTGGGTCCGTGACAAACACTTCGGGAAAGGAGGTTGCTGCAGATGAACGAAGACAAAGTCCGCAACGGGAACAGGCGCTCGCTTCTGTCCGGCCCGTATGCACTGTGGATCGCAGGGTTTACGATCCTGCCGCTCATCGTGATCATGAAGTATGCGCTCACGGACAAAACCGGCGCCTTTACGACAGCCAACCTCACGGCCATCTTCACCGACCCGATCAACCGGAAAGCCCTGTGGCTCTCCCTGAAGATCGCCGTCGGAACGACACTGATCTGCATCCTGCTCTCCTATCCGATGGTTCTCGCAATGAAGCACCTCGGCCTCGGAAAGAAAGGATTTTCCCTGTTTATCATCATTCTGCCCATGTGGATGAACTTCATCCTCCGCGTGCTTGCATGGCAGATGATCCTCTCCAACAACGGCCTTTTGAACCTGCTGCTGACCACTCTCGGCTTCGAGCCGGTTCGCATCGCCAACACCGAAACCGCTATCATGATCGGCTCGGTGTACGACTATCTGCCGTATATGATGCTGCCGATCTTCACGGCCATCATGGAGATCAACGAGGACCTCATCGAGGCGGCCAAGGACCTGGGCGCCGGCGGTTTCACCGTGTTCCGCAAGGTCATCTTCCCTCTCTCGATCCCGGGACTTCTCAGCGGCTTTGTGATGGTATTCGTGCCGTCCATGACGTCCTTCGTCATCGCTGACATCCTAGGCGGCGGCAAGCTGCAGCTGATCGGTAACATCATCGAACAGGAATTCACGACCGCCAACAACTGGCCGGCCGGCTCCGGACTCTCGGTTATGCTGATGCTTCTGGTGCTCATAAGCACCGCCTTCACGATGCGCCGCAAGACCGAAGGTCGGGAATCCGCCCTCTGGTAAACGGAACATTTTCCGAATAGTACTCTCTCGGAAAATATCGAATCAACGGAGTGTAATCGTAGCCATGAAACGACTCAAAGACTTTGCAAGCGGGATCTACATCGGACTGATCGGCCTGTTTTTATACGCGCCGATCCTGGTTTTGATCATCCTCTCCTTCAACAAATCCCGCTCCCGCGTCAAATGGGGCGGTTTCACCTTCGACTGGTACGTAAAGCTCTTCGCCAACAAGCAGATCAAGGAAGCGCTGATCACCACGGTGATCCTTGCCCTCGCCTCCGCTGCGATCGCGGTTCTGATCGGCGTGCCCGGTGCCCTCGGCATCCACGCCATGAGCAAGCGCCGCTACAAGGTCATGATGGCGTTCACGAACATTCCGATGCTGAACGCGGATATCGTCACGGGCATCGCCTTGATGCTCTGGTTTGTCCACTTCATTCCGCTCGGGTTCGGAAGCGTGCTGTTGGCGCACATCACCTTCAACATCCCCTACGTGATCCTAAGCGTCATGCCGAGGATCCAGCAGATGAACATCTCCGTCTACGAGGCCACGAGAGACCTCGGCGCCGGACCGGTGTACGGATTTTTCAAGGTCCTCCTTCCCGAGATGATGCCCGGTATCATCTCCGGTTTCTTCATGGCCTTCACCATGTCGATGGACGACTTTGTGATCACATATTTTACGAAAGGCGCGGGAGTAAACACGCTCTCGACTATGATATACGGACAGATCCGCAAGGGCATCAAGCCGGAAATGTATGCGCTGTCCACACTCATTTTCCTCGCTGTAAGCGCGATCCTTCTCATCTCCAACGGAATCTCCGCAGCAAGGAAAGCCCCGAAACAGAACGACGAAGAAAGGATATAATAACAAATGAGTATTTCCCGTAAAATGATCAAGACGCTTCTTGCCGCTGCCTGCCTGATGGCCGTGTGCGCACTCTTCACCGGCTGCGGAAAGAAGAAAATTATCGGCGAGCTCACCGTCATCAACTACGGCGAGTATCTGGATCCCGACATGCTGGACCTCTTCACGGAGGAGACCGGCATCAAGATCAACTACGAGGAGGCACTGACGCCCGAGGAAATGTACACCAAGTACAGCTCCGGCGCCATCAAGTACGACCTCGTGTGCACCTCGGACTACATGATGCAGAAGATGATCAAGGACGGCGAGTTCCTGCAGATTCCGTGGGATCAGATGGAGTACAAGGACAACATCGGCAAGAAGTACTATGAGTACGCCGCTATGTTCGACGAGGGCAACAAATACTGCCTTCCCTACTTCTGGGGAACCCTCGGCATCCTCTACAACACCAAGAAGGTCAGCAAGCCCGTGGACAGCTGGGACGTGCTCTTCAATGGAGAGTACTCCGGCGAGATCATCATGCAGAACAGCATGCGCGACACGTTCATGGTAGCCCTCAAGTACCTTGGCTACTCCATCAACACCACGAATCCCGACGAGATCCGCGCAGCCTA
Organism: Lachnospiraceae bacterium; assembly: GCA_017962105.1. Classification (GTDB taxonomy): domain Bacteria; phylum Bacillota; class Clostridia; order Lachnospirales; family Lachnospiraceae; genus ISDg. Next base: position 4,790 of record JAGCVY010000079.1, on the reverse strand, counting down.
CGATCTTCTGCTCAAGCAGAAATCGCAGGTTCAGGCGTACCTTGTGGATGAGGCGAGAGATGAGGTTGTTGCCGGCAACGCCGTCATGGCTGTCATCTACTCCGGCGAGGCGTACCTCGGACATGAGTACAACAATGACCTTGCCTACGTGATCCCGAAGGAAGGCTCCAACGTCTGGTTCGACTGCTGGGCGATCACGAAGAACTGCGAGAACACCGAGTTCGCAGCAAAGTTCCTTGATTTCCTGTGCCGCGAGGATGTGGCTGCCGCCAACTTCGAGTACATCTACTATTCGACTCCGAACACCAAGGTTATCGAAGGCCTTGACGAGGAGGACCGCGAGAACGAGTCCCTGGTTCCTTCCGAGGATGCGACAAAGAACTGCGAAGTCTGCCTTCAGGCTCCCGACGACATCACCGCTCTGATGAACGACCTTTGGAAGAAGCTGAAGTCGGAGTAATCTCCGGTTTCGGAAATGCCTCATACAAACAAAACCACCGCCCGGATCACGTTTCATGACCCGGGCGGTTTTCTTGTGTATTCACTATCTGATGCACTCTGCATCCGCAATATTCAACTGTTTCGGTCAGATCCTGGCCAGAAGCTCCGCTTTCTTCTTGTCGAAATCCTCCTGGGTGATGGCACCCTTATCGCGGAGGGCGGCAAGCTTCTCGATGGTCGCAAACACCTCATCCATGGTCATCGCAGCAGGGGCTGCGGGTGCTGCGGGCGCTGCTTCCTTGGTCTCCTGCGGTTTCTCCGCCGAGACATTGGCTGCGGCTTCCGCTGTTCCTACCGGTACTGCGCCGTCCTCCTCCGCCGTGCCCACCGGGATCACGGTGCTGTCACCGTCATCAATTCCTCCGATCGGGATCGAGTTATCGTCGCCCCCGCCGATCGGGATCGAGCCGTCGGCTGCCGTTCCGCTGTTGCCGTTATCCGCCGGAGCAGGTGCATTTACCGTGCTTCCTTCCACCGGCATCGGACCCCAGCCGCCATCGGGCGCTACGGGACCGGAGGTCGAGCCTTCGCTGCCTGCCTCGCCGAAGGAGGTATCCACGGGAGCAGCATCATCCTCCATGATCGCCTCGGCCTGAGCCTTCTCGCAGAGATCCTCCAGCACCAGGTAGTCCTTCATGGCAAAGCTGTCGTCATACAGGAACGCCGAGGTGCTCAGGACGCGGCTCAAGCGCTGTCCCATGGGGCGCATGGAGAGGAACGTCATTCCGCCGGAGAAAAATCCTCCAATGACGGGAATCAGCTTCGCAACCCCCTTGGACGCCGTATCGGTGGTGAGACGAAGCGTCAGGTCCTTGCTGATCTTCCGAACGATGGGATCCCAGAAATCCCTCGTTGTAGCTCTCTGCGGAGTGCCGCCGGTGGCGCGCATCGCCAGATGCGAGGACAGTAACCGCGTTGCCGCGGATGCGCCCTCGATGCTGAACATCGCTGCGAGGGAGCAGATCAGCTGATAGCGCACAAGAGTGCCCTCCTCGCCGTCGCAGGCCCAGAAGTCCTTTGCACCGTAGAGATACGCCAGCTCCTGCGTCAGCCGGAGCGACATTGCAAAGAACTGCAGGGTATCCGCAGGGATCGTGGCTGCAATCGCCAGTCCTCCCGGAATTCCTGCCGCAAAGGACATCGCCGAGGACTCCGAAGTCCTGCGGAGGATCAGTTTCTCCGCCATATCGTCAAGCTCGATGTCCGAGTAATCGCTGGCAACCGGTCCTTCATTCACGATCTGGTGGATCAGGATCCCCTCCTTGGCAAACGACGTCTTCAAAAACTCCTCGCGGTTCACCTTCACCTTCGGGATCTTGAGCGCCTGCTCGATCAAATACTCCAGCGTGATCTTTTTCTTCCCTTCCGCCATTTTCATTTTCCTCCCCATAATGTTGTTCTGTTGATCCTATACCTGCCGGGGTTAAATCTCCCCGGGCTGTGGCGTTTCCGTTGAAATCACATTGCCATCCGCATCGTATGTCACGGTTTCCGTGAGATTTCCGTTCTTGTCATACGAGTTCTGAACGGTCCTGACGAGGTCTCCGGAAACATCGTAGATGTAATCGCGGGTCTCCGTCAGGATATCGTCCTTATCCCTTGTCACCGTCCGCTCGATCCGGCCTTCCGTGTCGTAGAAAAACTGTGTGGTCCGGATGCGCTTGCCGGGCAGGGAGGTGAACTCCTCCATATAGATCCGGCCGTTCTGGTAATTCTGCAGGCGGATGTAATCCGCGTAGATCCTCGTCAGCAGGTACGGTTCGCCGTCGGCAATCTTGGCCTCCTCCACCCAGAGGACGTCTCCCTCCGGCGTCTGCGCACAGCTTCGGGATCTCCGTTCGCTCACCGCATAGGAGCGGAGAAGGTATTTCGAAGTCGACTCCTCATCGTCGATCACCATGCGGTAATCGATCGCGCTGTCCGGATTGTCGACAGCGCTCTCCATATACATATGCAGATCCGGATTTTCCCACCGGAAATGCCGCTCCGTCGCGGTCCCCGCAATCTTCTCCTTACCCTTCTCGTCCTCGGTAATGTAGCCGCAGTAGACGGTATCCATGTAGAGCGTTCCGTAATCCCCGCTGGTCAGGATCGATGTGTGAACCGTCTCCTCCCACTCCCTCTTGGGCATCGTGGCGGTTTTCTCCGCCTCCTCGATGCGCTCCCAGAGGGAAAATGCGGTGTTCGTGACGCCGTAAACCTCCGTCGGCATCGAATCCGGGGCACCGTTGTACAGAACGATCATCTCATCCTTGTCATCCGGCGAATTCGGGTCGCGGATCTCCAGGTGATACCTGCGCTCCCCGTCATAGAAGCGGCTGAGGCTCCACTGTTTCCGGCGTGTACGGCGGTCATAGCAAACCGTCAGATCCTCGGTTTCCTCCAGATAGATCGTCTCGGTCCTTCCGTCGTCCATCACGTAAAATGTGCGGCTGTAATCGGGACTGCTCTGCCCCTTGATGTCCATCAGGACCTGGATGGTCCCGTCCTTTAAGAGGAATGCGGCAAGGAGTCTTCCGTTCTGGTAGACCCTGGCCTCATCGTTTCGCAGGTACAGCATCAGGCTGTCCTCCGACGTCACGACCGGCACGGACAAAACCACAAGGGAGTCATCCTGCTTCAGGGCGCTGCTGTAGAAATAACTGTAGTACTCCGTCGTGCCTTCCTTGATGGAGCCGAGCTGCTCGAAGATCGTATTGCCGGAGAACCGGAACCGGATTCCCGTCGCCACGCTTGGAATGTCATACACCTTTTCCCAGTTATCGCTGTCCTCGACCCTCACATAGTAATCTTCCAGCTTGGTAAAGCCCCGCTCCGGAAAATCCAGCTCGACATCATACGTAAGCTCCGGAGACGTCCGGTCTCCGAGCACGAACATTTTCCGGATCGTTGTCTCCGCCGGAGCCACAGTCGGGGTCGGCGCCGGTGTCTCTGTAGGGCTCGGCGACAGGGTCTGCAGATATCGCTCGGGGTTGTCGGGAAGCGCGTTGGTCGGCGTCGGGACATGCTCCTCCTGCGCCGCCGGCTGCTCCGCTCCCGTGCCGAAGTACAGCACGGTCGCCAACACGACGACGCCCAAAACAACGCCGAAAATCCAAAACCAATTCTTCACTGTACTCTCCTGCCGTCAACAGACGATCTGCTACTTGTTGAACCGGGTGATGTTATCCTCGTTCAACGTAAAATCATAATAGTTCAAATCCTTGCGGAACGTCCAGCCGGCTCCCTTCCAGAAGTGGTTGCCCAGCGTGTTCGTCTTAAACGCGATCAGGTTGACCTTATTGATGTGCTCCTTCTGCAATGCAAGCATGCAGGTCACGGCCATCGTCTTGCCGATGCCGCGCTTGCGGAAGCCCTCCTTCACGCACACGTGGTAGAAACATCCGCGGCGGCCGTCATGGCCGCACAGGATCGCTCCCACGATCTGCCCGTTCACGAGCGCAACAACGCTCGTCGTGGGATTTCTCTTCAAAAACCGATCCACACCCTCGCGGGAGTCGTCGATGGAACGGATGCCGAACCCGTGGATACTGCTCCACAGGCTGAACACCTCGTCGTAATCGTCGATCGTCATCGTGCGGATCACGCATTCATCTGCCATACTCTTTTATATGTTCCTCTCATTCAGTCGGATCGTCCTTCACACCGTTTTCCCGGCGAAGCGCTGCCGCATCAACCTCGACCAGCTTCTTGCCGCGGTTGTACAGCTCCTGAATATGATCCTTGTTGTCCAGCACCTTGGCCAGATAGTTGTGGAACTCCAATTTGGTCTTGCAGGTTTCGATCCCCTTGCGGAAAATCTCCTCCTCGTCCTGCACCGGTCTCGCCGCCGCGCGTGCCTTGCGTTTAGCCTCTCCGGCCGCCGCTGCCGCAGCCTTTGCCTCGGGAGTCGTCACCGGCTCCGCCTTGGCGCGTTTCTTTTTCTTCTTCGCCGCACCTTCTGCTGCCGCGGGCTTCGTCTGCTGGGTATCCGCAGCTGCAATGGAAGACGCGGGGGTCTCCTGCGGTTTCGCCGGAACCGTTCCGACCGTGGCCGTAACCTTAGCGGTTCCCACCGTCGCCGTCACCTTTGTGGTGCCGGTTGTCTGGGTCTTTGCGGACTGGGTCTTTCCCTGGGATTGCGCGTTCTGGCCGCTTCTTCCGCGGCTGCCGGAATTCCGGGAACCTGCGTTGGTGCGGGCATTTTCCGAACGGGTGTTGCCGTTGCCGACAACGCGGCGGGTCGTATTGTGGGTTCCCTTGCCGAGCACCTCATGCTGCGTCGTGTTGTCCGCCACCGGCGTCGGAGC
>JAGCVY010000010.1 GCA_017962105.1 Lachnospiraceae bacterium | reverse complement strand
GTCGGCGTGTTCGTCGGGGTAGGTGTCGGCGTGTTCGTCGGGGTAGGTGTCGGCGGGTTCGTCGGGGTTGGTGTCGGCGTATTCGTCGGGGTCGGCGTCGGCGTGTTCGTCGGGGTTGGTGTCGGCGTATTCGTCGGCGTCGGTGTCGGCGTGTTTGTCGGAGTCGGCTTCGGTGTGTTCGTCGGCGTAGGTTTCGGTGTATTCGTGGGTGTCGGTTTCGGTGTGTTTGTCGGAGTCGGCTTCGGTGTGTTCGTCGGCGTAGGGTTCGGTGTGTTTGTGGGTGTCGGCTTCGGTGTATTCGTCGGCGTGGAAGTCGGGTTAGCCGCCTTCACAAAAGAAGCGGAGGCATCGGCTGTTGCCACGTTTCCGACTTCCAACCGTGTCACGTAAAGCTTCTGGATGTCCGAACTCGAGGTCCCCATATAAATCAGAGAAATATCCGCCTTGTCGGAGACACCGGTGAACGATGCTTTTACTGTTTTTCCGCCCAGATCCGCAGAAGCCGGCCAGGAAAATGTCACCGTTTCCCCGTCGTTAACCGTCACGGTGCCCGACGTTGCTGCCGTTCCGCTGTGAACCGAGCGGGTGATATTGCTGCAGCTGAGAGCCTGCTCCCGCCCCTGCGCATCCACGGTGACAAGTTTCTGCAAAACAGCGTAGTTGCATGCCAGATCAGTATCTTTTTCCCTCAGGTTGACCCGCACCGTCATACTGTATTGACGGCCGTCCCCCACGATCGCGGGCCCGGAAGATGCGGTCACAGCCGCCCGGATCCCAAACGTCGGAGAATACCCGTTATCCGCAAGCTTGAACAGCCACATGGCGGCATTGTATACCTTCCTTGCAGCATCGCTGTCCGCGGCTTTCACCTTTCTCTTGTACGGATCCAGATTTTCGTAGACATGGTAGTCCCTGCCGGGTTCGCACACCTGACGGTATGCCATCCAAAAACGGATCGCAATCTGGGTTACCGCCTGGGCATCGACAGCGGAAAACGAGTACTCCCCGTTGTCTCCGAAGGTGGTTGAATACGGATATCCCAGTCGGAAAATGGTCTGCAGCCCCTTTTCGGTCTTCGCACTGTAATCGGGCGCGGAGACCACCTTGTATGTCTCTCCGAAGGGACTGGTCTTGTGGGATTCCAGACAATATGCCACATACTGCTGCCCGGAATTTCCCTTCGGATAGACGTAGTGAAGGTCATTCCAGCTGTTGCTCCAGGAGCCGGAGTTCAACTGTACCAATAGGTACTTCGGAGTCTCGGAGTTGCTTTTGGTCTGTCCGATCAGCACCTCGTCCGCGGCATCTGCGCGGCGCTCAAACGTGCGGTGACTGAAAACGGCGCAGAAAAGAAAAGCCATGGCAAGCAAGGCTGCCAAAGCCCGTGTTCCGGTTTGTTTCTTCATGTGAATTTCTCCCCCATTTCCGGATTGATATATTCCTGCAGATACGGTTCGTCCACTGAGAGAAACCGGCCGCCGGCCCTGCCAGTCATCAGAAGATGCACAGAAGGAAACGGCGACGCACAAGCGGCCGGCACAGACGCAGACGGACAACGGACAAAATGTATCGCTATATCCGTCGCTGCAGATAAACCAAGGCCTTTGCCGAAGTCCGCCGACGGGCAGACAACGGTTCGGTGTCTGATGAAATCATAGCAAACCCCGGGCAAAAAAAACGCGGAAAATGCCTCGTCTCACAAAGCATTTTCCACAAGCTTTTCCTCCGCGGGATCGTCCCGCGGAAGCGTTTTATGTAATACTGTACAATTTTCGGGGAAGAGTTTTTTCACCCGCCGGATTGCGCCGTTACCCTTCGGGATATCCCATGGGATTCATCGTCTGCCAGCGGTATCCGTCGCGGCACATATCCTCGATGGTTTTCTCCGCGGTCCATCCGAGAACCTCTTTCGCCTTGTCGGCGTTTGCGTAGCTTTCCGCGAGGTCGCCGGCCCGTCTTGCGCCGATCACATAGGGGATCTTCACGCCGTTCACGCGCTCAAAAGCAGCGATCATCTCCAAAACGCTTGTACCCCTGCCGGTTCCCAGATTGATGATCTCCGCGCCGGTGTGCTTCTCCGCGTAGGGTACAGCCGCCACATGGCCTTTCGCGAGGTCAACCACATGGATGTAATCGCGGACGCCGGTTCCGTCCACGGTATCGTAGTCGTTGCCGAACACGGTCAGCTGCGGTCTGCGGCCGACAGCGACCTGAGTGATATACGGGAAAATGTTGTTCGGGGTTCCCTGGGGATCCTCGCCGATCAAACCGCTCTCATGAGCGCCGATCGGGTTGAAGTACCGGAGCAGTACCACGGAGAGCTCCGGGTCTGCTGCACAGGCATCCATCAGGATCTGCTCGATCATCCACTTGGTCCAGCCGTACGGGTTGGTGCACTCACCGCGGGGCATCGTCTCAAACAGCGGCACCGGGTTGGAAAAACCGTAGACTGTCGCAGACGAGCTGAACACAAAGCGGTGGCAATCGAAGTCCTTCATCACCTCAAGAAGCGTGAGCGTCGTATTCAGATTGTTCCGATAGTACATCATCGGTTTTGCAACCGATTCGCCGACCGCTTTCATGCCGGCAAAATGGACTACCGTGTCAATGTTTTGCTCGGAAAATAAAGTCCGAAGCGCCTCGGCGTCACTGACGTCGATCTGATAAAAAGGAACGGACTTCCCCGTGATCTTCTCAACGCGGCGTACCGCCTCCGCCTTTGAATTATACAGGTTGTCCGCAATCACCACCTCATATCCGGCGTTTATAAACTCCACTGCCGTATGAGTACCGATGTAGCCGGCGCCGCCGGCAAGCAATATAGCCATATACTTCTCCATTTTCCGCCCTTGCCATGACCCGGTCACGGCAAGGACTCTGTCCCCAAATTAATCTCTGTTCTTTTCAATCTCGCGGTGGCTCACCACCACGCGGTATCCCGACTCTTTCATCTTCGCCGCAAAGGCCTCCGCAAAGCACACGGAACGGTGCTGTCCGCCGGTGCAGCCGAAGGCGACCACCAGCTCGCGCTTGCCTTCCCTGCGATAGAGCGGCATCAGATATTCCAAAAGCGACAGGATCCGGGATAACAGCTCGCGGCTTTCGTCAAAGCTCATGACGTAGTCACGCACGCACGCTTCCAGTCCCGTGTGATCCTTGAGTTCCTCAATATAATACGGGTTCGGCAGACAGCGGACATCAAACACAAGATCCGCATCCGCCGCAATCCCTTCCTTGAATCCGAAGGATACGCTGCGGATCAGCAGGGAGTCCGACTCGGGTTCCTCGGAGAGGATTCCCATGATCCGTTCCCGAAGCTGGGCAGGCTTGATCGTCGAAGTGTCGATCAGATAGTCCGAACGGATACGGATGCGTTTCATCCACTCCCGCTCTCTGGCGATCGCATCCTCGATGGAACAGTTGCTGTCCTCCATCAGCGGATGTCTCCTGCGGGTCAGCTTATAACGCTGCAGCAGCACCTGTGTATCACAGTCAAGGAACATGATGTGATACGGATAACGGCGTCTCGAAAGCTCCTGCATCGCCTGGTCGAAATCCCCGAAGGTGTCCTTGCCGCGGATATCGACGACCGTCGCGATCTTCTTCTCTTCCTTGTTATCCGTCATGCCGTACAGGTCGGCAAAACTCACCAGAAACTTCGCGGGCAAGTTGTCGACACAGTAATATCCCATATCCTCCAGCGCGTTGATCGCAACCGATTTGCCGGCGCCCGATAATCCTGTGATAATAACCAGTGCCATACCGTCTCCGATCCGTCCTTACGGACAATACACTGTAGCTCCCGTCACTCTTTTCCCGCCAGACGAAGGCGGATCAACGCCTTGCGAAGCGACAGCTCCGCGCGGTCCAAACTCGTGGAGGATTCGGATTTCATCCTGCGCTCCGCACGGATCTTCTCCTCCTCCGCACGATGTATATCAATCTCTTCCGGCCACTCGCATGCCTCCGAAAGGATGACGATCTCCTCCTGAAGGATCGTTGCAAAGCCTTCCAGAAGCGTTGCCTCCCGCGTTTCCCCGTCCTTTGTGATGCGCAGGATTCCCGGCGCAACCACCACCGTCAGGGGAACATGGTTCGGATAGACTCCGATGTCGCCTTCGGTTGTGGTAAACTCCACCAGCTCGGCGTCGTCGTCGTAAAATACACGCGTCGGCGAATACACCTTTAGGCGGATTGTCTTATCTGCCATATGCTGCTCACTTTCTGGTTACTGCCGCACTCCCGGAAAATGCCTCCGGCCCCTGCCGGGATCACTCGCGGTTTCTCATGCGCTCCACAACATCCTCGATGCCGCCGGCATTCAGGAAGTAGCTCTCCGGAATGTCGTCGTGCTTGCCCTCAAGGATCTCCTTGAAGCCCTGGATCGTCTCCGAGAGCGGAACGTATTTGCCGGGAAGGCCGGTGAACTGCTCCGCAACATGGAACGGCTGGGAGAGGAATCTCTGCACCTTACGGGCACGGGCCACGAGAAGCTTCTCGTCCTCGGAAAGCTCGTCCATACCGAGGATCGCGATAATATCCTGAAGTTCCTTGTATCTCTGCAAAATCTCCTGCACACCTCGAGCCACCTTGTAATGCTCATCGCCGACCACGCGCGGATCGAGGATTCTCGAGGTCGAATCCAACGGATCAACCGCGGGATAAATACCGAGCTCCACGATGGAACGGGACAAAACGGTGGTCGCATCCAGGTGCGCGAATGTCGTCGCAGGCGCCGGGTCCGTCAGGTCATCGGCAGGCACGTAAACCGCCTGGACCGAGGTGATGGAACCATTTTTCGTCGAAGTGATACGCTCCTGCAAAACACCCATCTCGGTCTGCAGCGTCGGCTGGTAACCGACGGCGGAAGGCATACGGCCGAGAAGCGCGGACACCTCGGAACCGGCCTGGGTGAATCGGAAAATGTTATCGATGAACAGAAGGACGTCCTTGCCGCCCTTGTCACGGAAATACTCTGCCATGGTAAGTCCCGTAAGGCCGACGCGCATACGGGCTCCCGGCGGCTCGTTCATCTGACCGAAGACCATGGTGGTCTTGTTGATAACGCCGGACTCGATCATTTCGTAGTAGAGGTCGTTACCCTCACGGGTGCGCTCGCCTACGCCGGTGAACACGGAATAACCGCCGTGCTCCGTGGCGATGTTGGTGATCAGCTCCTGGATCAGCACGGTCTTGCCGACGCCGGCACCGCCGAAGAGGCCGATCTTACCACCTTTCTGGTAAGGGCACAGAAGGTCTACGACCTTGATACCCGTCTCAAGGATCTGGGTGTCCGTCGACTGCTCCGCAAAATCCGGGGCAGGGCGATGGATCGGATAGTACTCCACATCTGTCGGAGGATCCTTCTCGTCAATCGGCTCGCCGAGAACGTTGAACATACGTCCGAGGGTCGCCTCACCGACCGGCACCGTGATCGGCGCACCGGTGGACTCCGCCTCCATGCCTCTCACAAGACCGTCCGTAGGACCCATTGCGATGCAGCGCACCGTATCGTCGCCGAGATGCTGTGCAACCTCAACGACGAGAATCCCGCCGTCCTTTCTGCGAATCTTGATGGCGTCATAAATCTCCGGCAGGTTTCCCTCCGTAAACCGGATATCGAGGACCGCCCCGATAATCTGTGTTATCTTACCAATGTTCTTATCCACAGGTTTTTCTCCTTGTCGATATTATGTATCCAGGGCATTTGCTCCGGCGATGATCTCCGTGAGCTCCTGGGTGATGGAACTCTGGCGCGCACGGTTGTACGCGAGTTCCAGTTTGTCGATCATGTCGTTGGCGTTGTTGGTGGCGTTGTCCATAGCCTGCATGCGGGCGCCGTTCTCACTTGCATACGCCTCCATGATGGCGCCGAAGATCTCACCGCTGACGTACTTCGGGATGATCATCCGGAGGGCCTCCTCGGGGTCGGGCTCAAAGTTCATAAGAGCCTCCGCCGCGCCGGTTTCCTCGTCCTCGTCGCCGCCGATGCCGATGTCCGCAGGCATCAGTTTGAGCGTCGTCGCAATCTGGCTCACGGTGTTCCGGAACACGGTAAATGCGATATAAATCTCGTTGACCGTACCGTTCTCGAAGGCGTCCATGACGTCCGTGCTGATATCCGATGCGTCGCTGTAGAGGGGATTGTTCATCGTCTCCGAGTAATCCCCGGCAATCTCGTAGCCGCGCAGCCGGAGCGCATCGCGCCCCTTCCGTCCGACTGCGTAGATCAGCAGCTCCTCCTTCGGAATGCCGCACCCTAACACCTGCTTGACAACATTGGAGTTGTAACCGCCTGCGAGACCGCGGTTTGAGGTGATGACGATCATCGCCTTCTTCGCGTTTCCGGTCTTCTTCGAGTAATGTTCCCGAACCTCCGGCGTCGCACGGTCAAACATCGTCACAATGGTCTGGTACAGATGATTGAAGTAGGGCTTTGCCTCCTCCGCGCGGCCGCGGGCCTTCTGCAGCTTGACGGTGGAGACCAGCTTCATCGCCTTTGTGATCTGCCCGGTGCTCCGGATGCTCTGCTTCCGCCTTTTGATGTCTCTCATCGAGGCCATAAATCATACGCTCCTTTTGCGCTGCCATCGGAAAATGGGCTTCCGACGGATGCACCCGGGAATTCCCGGAAAGTATTACTTCTTCGAAATGAAGTTTTCCTTCGCCTGCTCGATCGCAAGGATCAGCTTCGGCTCAACCTCCTCGGTCAGCACCTTCTGCTCGCGGATCGTCTGGAAAACTTCCGGATAATTGCTCTCGATCGTGTCGAAGAGAACTTTCTCGTACTCGGCGATGTCCGAAACCGCGATGTCGAGAAGATGCTTCTTCGTCGCAGCGTAGATGATGGCGATCTGCTTTTCCACCGCCATCGGCTGATACTGCGGCTGCTTCAACACCTCACGGATGCGCTCGCCCTGTGCAAGCTTCTCCTTCGTATCGGCATCCAGATCCGATCCGAACTGGGAAAATGCCGCCAGCTCGCGGTACTGTGCCAGGTCGATACGGATCGGTCCGGCAATCTTCTTCATCGCCTTGATCTGTGCGGCGCCGCCGACTCGCGACACGGACAGACCGGCATTGACAGCCGGGCGGAATCCGGAGTTGAACATCTCGGTCTCCAGATAAATCTGGCCGTCCGTGATGGAAATAACGTTGGTGGGAATGTACGCGGACACGTCGCCCGCCTGCGTCTCAATGATCGGAAGTGCCGTGAGGGAACCGCCGCCGAGCTTGTCCGAAAGTCTCGCGGCACGCTCCAGAAGACGGCTGTGCAGGTAGAAGACATCGCCCGGGTACGCCTCACGTCCCGGCGGTCTCTTGAGAAGAAGCGACAGGGTACGGTAAGCCGCCGCGTGCTTGGAAAGGTCATCATAGATGATCAGCACGTCCCTGCCCTGCTCCATCCACTCCTCGCCGATGGCGCAGCCCGCATAAGGGGCGATATACTGCAGCGGTGCCAGCTCGCTCGCGGTCGCCGCAACAATTGTCGTATAGTCCATCGCACCGTACTCATTCAGCGTCTTCACGATATTGGCAACCGTGGAAGACTTCTGGCCGATAGCGACGTAGATGCAGAGAACGTTCTCGTTCTTCTGGTTAATGATGGTATCGATGGCGATGGCGGTCTTGCCGGTCTGACGGTCGCCGATGATCAGCTCGCGCTGTCCGCGGCCGATCGGGATCATGGAATCGATTGCCTTGATACCGGTCTGCAGCGGCGTGTCCACGCTCTTACGGCTGATAACGCCGCTGGCCACACGCTCGATCCGGCGGTGTGATGTGGCGGCGATCGGTCCCTTGCCGTCGATGGGCTGTCCGAGCGCGTTCACAACACGTCCGAGCATGCAGTCGCCTACCGGAACCTCGATAACGCGGCCGGTGGTCTTCACGATGTCGCCCTCGCGGATCAACGCGGTATCGCCCATCAAAACGGCGCCGACATTGTCCTGCTCAAGGTTCATCACCATTCCGTAGATGTCGTTCGGGAACTCCAGGAGCTCGCCCTGCATCGCATTTTCCAAACCATGGATACGCGCGATGCCGTCAGCCACCTGAATTACGGTTCCGACTGTCGATACCACAAGTTTCGTACTGTATCGTTTGATCTGCTCACGGATGACGGAGCTGATCTCTTCCGGTTTCATACTCAACTCTATGTACCTTCCCTTCTTTGCTTCTCTTGTATTACTGAAAATGTATCCTGTCTCAGATCTGTACCTGCATCAGGTCCTTCTGCATATCGTCGAGCTGCGTACGGATGCTGGCATCCATCACGCGGTCGCCGATGCGGATCACGATACCGCCGATCAGTTTGCTGTCGATGCGGTACTGTACCTCTAAGGACCGGTATCCGGACGTCGCGAGGATCCGCTCCTCCACCTTTGCCCGCTGCTGCGGGGTCAGTTCAAAGGGGGTGGTCACCGTCGCGATGCCGATGCCCTTGTACTCCTTCGCCTCGCGGATAATGTCGCGGAGCATATCCGGCAGTTCTTTGTGGCGCCCGTTGTGCACCGCAAGGACCAGCAGTCCCGTCATGTCGTCGCTGACGCGTCCCTTGAAACAGTTTTCGGTAAATGCCTGTTTCTCCTCCGGCGTGATCTTCGGATGCTCATACAGCCGCAGGACATCGGGATTGTCCGAAAGAACCTGCAGGACTGTCTCTGCCTCCGAAAGAAGCCGGTCGACGGTTCCCTCCGAAACGGCAATCTCAAACAGGGCATGTCCGTATGTACTGCTCACTACCCCTGCCATGTCGAATCTCCCATTTCCTTAAGAACCGAGTCCAAAAGCTGTTCCTGTTTGCCCGCGGTCATGTTTTCCGAGATAAACCGTCCGGCCATCTCCGTTGCGACCGAGATCATTTCCTTCTTCACGTCGTCCCGGACCTTGCTCTTCTCGAGTTCGATCTCGCGCTGGGTCCGCTCCATGATGCGGGAAGCTTCCTCGTTGGCGGCGTCGATGATCTCACTCTCACGACGTTTCGCTCTGCGCTTTCCCTCGGTCAGGATACGGTCCACCTCGGCGTCGGCGTCGGCAAGACGGGCGTCATACTCCGCCTTGAACTCCATTGCTTCCTTCTTCTCAGCGGCTGCCGTGGCAAGATCCGACTCGATGCGCTCCTGGCGCTTGCGAAGGAAGTCCCGCGCGGGGTTGAATACCAGATAGGACAACAGGAAGAACAGGAAAAATACGGCGCACGCAAGGATCAGGGCATCGAAGACAATCTGCAGGTCAAGCCCGAAGATTCTCCCGGTTACCCGATCATCATCCGTTGCCAGGAAAGCTAATTGTGCCATCCGATTGTTCACTGTACCCTCCTCTTCGACAGCAGGTTACCTGCCGCCGAACTCTGCATTGTGGAAAATGCCGTGCCCCTCGGAATTATGCCCAGGGATTCACGAAAATCAGCAAAATCGCAACAATGAGGGAATACAGACCGGTCGTCTCGGCGATAGCCTGTCCGAGGATCATGGTTCCCATGACCGTTCCTCTTGCTCCGGGGTTACGGCCTACTGCAGCAGCACCCTGGCCGGCAGCGATACCCTGACCGATTCCGGGGCCGAGGCCGGCGATCATAGCGATGCCTGCACCGAGAGCGGAACAACCCTGTACGAATTCCTTGTTGAAGATACCATCCATTGCAAAACCCTCCTAAATCATTGTATTGCCGCACTTTGCGGCGATGGGGAATTATAGTTTTCAATGTATGAAAAATGCCTGAGGCACTTTCTCAAATGTCAAGCTGCGCACCGCGCAGGTTCCGACGCCTAAGGTCCTTACTCCTCGAAGGTCTTCGAGATGAAAACCATGGTCAGCATCGTAAATACGTAAGCCTGGATCGCGCCGGAGAACAGGTCGAAGTAGACATGCAGCGCACCCGGCCACAAAACCAGCAGAAACTGCGGAAGCAGGTTGTACAGAAGGCCCATGATGACCGTTCCGCACAGGACGTTACCGAACAGACGGAGCGACATGGAGATCGGCGTCGAGATCTCGCCGATGATGTTGATGGGCGTCAGCGGGATCGGGTCGAACAATCCCGTGATATGTTTCATCTTCTGGTACTTGAATCCGTTGTAATGGATCAGGAAGAAGGTGATCATCGCCAATCCGAAGGTCACGCCGTAATCGGCAGTGGGCGGCCGCAGTCCGAAGACGCCCGAGATGTTCGAGAAGAAGATGAACAAAAGCAGCGTTCCGATGTAGTTGCGGAATTTGCCGCCGTGCTTCTCACCCATGTTCGACATTGTCGTACTGTCGGTAAATCCGATGATAACCTCAATGATCGTCATGCAGATGCCGGGCTTCCCGTAGGGATCCGACTTGCGGATGATCCGGTTGGCCAGGATCGCCAGCACGGAGATTGCGATAACTAAGATCAGCAAAGCGACATGTGTCGAAGTTATCAGGAATTTGTGTCCGAACAGCTCCACTGACGCAAATTCATTGATCCCGATCTTTTCACCGATGTCATTGCTTCGCGTTACCGCTCCCGGCAGACCCGCGGCTCCCCGCGGCGACAGTACCGAAAACATTACGCTGTCCAAACTCACTCTATCACCACCTTTTTATCCGCGAACCCCGAGTTTCCTCCGGATTTTCGCAGTTAACGGCTGCAGATACGCAGCCGGCTTGATCATGATCACTGACAAAATGCAGCCGATGCCCGCCGTCTTTCCGAGTCCTACCATCACGGCGATCAGCGCTAAGAGGACCACCGCGTACCGGATCGCCGAACGGCCTCTGGCATACCGCTCCGCACGCTGCGGTTCCATCGTCAGGGCCCATCCGATGGACCGATACATATGAACCAGCAGATATACGGCAACAACGGCTCCCACTGCCACTCCGGCAGCGTACCGCCAGGCAGGTCTCGCCCAGATCATCCCGAGCAGGAGGATCACACACAGGGCAACGCATCCGCATTTCAGGTCCCCGTGCACGGCTTCCGCCTCGCGAAGCTCCTCGTACGCCCGGTCGCTGTTCTCCTCAATGGGATCGACCACGCGGTTCTCCTCAAGGGCTTCCGCCTCTTCCTCGGACAACTCCCGGTCGATGTCCTCCAGGTCCCGGAGTTCCGGATCGGCGCCGTATGACATCCCGCGCATCACATCCCGCAGGCGGGGTTGTTTTCTTCGTCCAAACATCACTGCCTCCGTGCACGTCCCGTGAAAACGCCGGTCATCCGTTCCGTCGTGAGGCCTCCTCACCGGCCTTTTCGCTGTCTTTCGCATCCCCGTCCGCGTTGTCGCGCAGGTTCTTCCAGCGGCGGAACTCCGCCTCGGCTTCCTCCTGCCGCGCATCCGCCTTCGCGGCGGCTGACGGTTCGGGATCCTTCGCATAGTTCGCGACCAGCTGCCAGGTCGTGCGGAAGCCTGCCGCAACACCGAGGAACAGCCCGATGATCGTGAACACGGGAAGGGTGTGGAACAGACGGTCCGCGCCGTACCCCAACAGCCCTCCGACTGCAAGGGCACACACCATGCTGAGCCCGATCTGCGTCACCAGAAACAGCATCCGCATCGTCTCACCGGTTTGCGTTTTCTTCCGTCGATCGCGCATCGTGCCCGTCCTTTCCGAAAAACAGCCCATACAGGGTTAGTATATCACTTTTTTTCCGAGACTTCCACACAATTTTTCGTCCTATTTACAGTAATTTTACAGCAGTTTTCCGACGGACAAAAAAGACGCACCGCTGTTTCGGTGCGCCTTCTGTCTTTTCATATCGGTCAATCCTGTTCTGTCAGCCGGACGCTGCGCTGTTTCCGCATGTGCCGCAGCTTCGCCCGCTTCCGCTTCATGCGGTTGCGCTGCCGGATGCACAGGCATACGGAAAATGCCCCGACAACCGCCAGTGCGATCACACCTGCGATCATCCACCTCCGGCTTTTCGACTCCTTCTCCTGCTGCTGTTTTTCAGCCTCGGCGGTCTTTCTGTCCTCCTCCGCTTTGCGGGCTTCCTCCGCCTTGCGGGCCTCCTCCGCCTTGCGGGCTTCCTCGGCGAGCCGTGCCTCCTCGGCAAGTCTTGCTTCCTCGGCGAGCCGGGCCTCCTCGGCAAGTCTCGCTTCCTCGGCCTTGCGCTCCTCCTCGGCGATACGTTCCTGCTCCTCGTAGGTCACCACGTTCTCCATCATGTCGTTGCCTGTGTTCTGGCCGACCGTGGTGCGGTAGAGACCGAATTTCGCAATACTGTGTTTATACTCGTCGTCAACTTTGAAGGAAGTCCACTGCTGCGTCTCGTGTTTCTTGTACGCTTCCTTAGCGACCTCGAGGGACGTCTTTCCGCCGAATTCGGAAAGCGGTTCCCGGGTGGTGAGCTTCAACGTATTCTCGCCGTAGAGGTGCAGATATGTCTTCGGAACGTCCCAAACGCCGTACTTCTCCGCCGACTCCGGCAGATATGACTCGTCCGCCGTGTGCTCGAGCACATCGCGCAATGCGGCGCAGAAAATGATGTGTCCGCCGTGTCCGTATTCACCGTTGATGTCGTGTCCGACGACAACGAGGGGTTTAAATCGCCGGATTGCCTCACAGACACTGGCCTTAAGCTTTTCGTAGTCGTACTTTTTCTTTGCCTCTGTGAGCGCTTTATCCGCCGTTTGATTGTAATCGATGAAAATGTCCTTGTAGCCCATGACGATCGGGTAATTGCGGATACCGCTGTACCACAGACCGTCAAGTCTCTCATGCTCACGGATGTGCGAAGACGAGCTGTACGTCCAGTGCTCGCACATGTACGCTACCTGAACGCGGAGCTTCTGCTGTCCGCCGTACTGGTTCAACACCGCGCCCATAAAGAGGATACAGTCGTCCGAGTGTGTCGGAAGCACCAGCATGTCCGCCTGCTCAAGAACGGGCTCCCACACCTGTACATCGTCGGGAAGTTTTCCCGCAGAGTAAGCGTAGATCTCGCAGACCTGCATATCCGAATCGAGCCGGATCACAACCTCCTTCGCTCTCTCCTCAAGTTTTACGTAGTCATGCAGGAAACCGTTCTCACCGCGGGTCTCCTCATGGCCGCCGTACGAAAGGCGGTAGGGCTTCACCTCCGAGCCCCATTGAATGTAAAGGCCGGCCATCTCCTCCTCACAGGTGACGGTGATGGTGTCACCGGCTTTGTAGGCATTGCGGGTGCTGTATTTTCCGTCGCGAAGCTTTCCCGCATTGCTTCCACGGCTCTCCTTGATGGTGATGGAAAGCGATTTCGCATCCGGCTCCGTGCCGGGAGCATCTTCCCCCTCGGCCCGCACCGGCAGGGCGGCAATCAAAACCGCGAGAACCATCACAACCGCCCCCGCAGCTGCAAGAATTCCCGCGCGCAACCGACACAACTTCCGTTTTTCCCCGAACATAAGCATATGTCTCTGTCTCTCTCTTCCTTTTCGAATCCCGCGCGTCATCCCGTGCCGGGCGCGTGCGTTCCCCCATTCAGCGGGATTCCCCGTCGTTTAAGATGTCCGTTAATGTTGCATCCCCTCTCGGGAACACGCCCTTCTCGGCATCTGTTAACACTTTCTGAAGTTTTCCGAAGGACCCGCGGTAGAGGATCCGAAGCAGGTCGTCCGTGCGGCGCAGGGCGTCGGCCAGAAGCTCCGGCGTGATCTCGCCCCTGCGAAGCACATCCCCGGCTTCGCCGAGGTCCCAGATCTGCAGCTTCCCGTCGGGATAGACGACAACGTCCACCAAAAGGTCCGTAAAGACCGTGCCGCCCTCCTCGGCCGGCTCCGCGGCGATAATATCGCAATACCAGTACAGAAGTTCCCCGTTCTCCCGCAGAAAGCGGCTGATCTTCAGCCCGTCCTCCGGCAGGTACAGTGAAAGTCCCTTCGCCAGCTCCTTCTTCGGGCGCAGCGTCTTCCACTGCGTGATCAGCATGTGCTCACCCTCGAACAGCCGGACATCATCCGACAGCTCGATGCGTTCCTTCGGGTAAAACCGTTTGCGGAAAATCCTCGAAAAATCCATAGTGCCACCCATTTCCTTTTCGAAACCGATGCCTGCGACTCCCCTGTTCCTGCCTGTGCAGGATTACTCTTCCTCCGTCTCCATCTGCTGGATCCGGTTGATGTGGCGGGGTGCGTTGGAAAACTCCGTGGTTAAGAAGGTATCCACGATCATCAGCGCCAATCCCGGTCCGACCACGCGCCCGCCCATGGCGAGAACGTTGGCGTCGTTATGCTGTCTCGTTGCCTCTGCGCTGAACACATCATGGCAAACCGCGCAGCGGATCCCCTTGAATTTGTTGGCGGTGATGCTGATCCCGATGCCCGTGCCGCAGATCAGGATTCCCTTCTCGCACTCGCCGGAGAGGATCGCCTTCGCAACACGCTTCGCGTAGATCGGGTAATCCGTCGCCGCGTCGGAGTCCGTTCCGAAATCGCGGAACTCCACACCCTTCTCGGCGAGGTGCGCCTTTACCTCCTGCATCAATGCAAATCCGCCGTGATCACATCCTAAAGCTATCATCGTTTCTGTCCTCCATAATCTCCTGTTCAAACAGCTGGCTGCTGTCGATATCGTCATTCGGGGAAAGCATCTGCCGGATCTTCGGGATTGCCTTTCCGATCATCCGGTCAATGTCCTCGAAGCACTGCTCATAAGCGTCCTCGGATCCCCCGTAAGGGTCCGTCACATCCCGTTCCTCATCCGCCAGCGTGGCAAGGGTATACGCCGCCGCATACGGGAAACGGGCACAGAACCGCGCTCGGTCCCTCTCATTCAATGTCACGACAATCGTGTTGTCCGTGATGTCGCCGTTGCGGATTTCCAGACTGGTGGTGCGCACCATCTCCATCCCGTGTCTCACCAGCACCGCCTCCGCCTTCGGGTTGCAGGGCTCCTCGAACAGAACCACGATCCCCCGGGACGCGACATACAGGGGCTCGCCCTCGTAACGGCTGATAAACACGCTCTCGGCGATCATCGACAGGCACGTATTGTCACTGTCGACAAATACAATCCGGTCAAATCTCATCCGTATTCTCCTAAATTTTCACAATGCGGTAACCCGCCGCCTTCATCAGCCGGTTCATCACCGCCTGACCGACGCCCTCCTCGGGAAAACACTCCCCGTAGATGTACTCGGCGCCCATGCGGTCAAACTCCCGCAACGTCTCAAACAGATGCGCGGCAACTGTGGATTCCTCCTCGCGGTCCCCCACGCTCCGCACCGTAAGTCCGCGGTACAGATCCTTCGTCTCGTCGGACGCCAACACGGCCACGCGATACCCTTCCGCAGCCTTGGCCTCCGCCTCCGCCTGAACCCGTGCAACCACAGCTGCCAGATCCCCTTCGAAAATCGTCAGCTCGCCCTTGGGAGCATAGTGCCGATAGCGCATTCCCGGGGCTTTTGCGACAATTGTCTCATCTTTTACCTTCTTGATCACGGCGGGATCGTACTCCACCGTCGGCAGGACCTCGCGAAGCTGCTCGATGGTGATGAATCCCGGCCGGAGCACCATCGGGATTTCCCCTGTCAGATCCACGATCGTGGACTCCAGTCCGATGGGCACGCTGCCGCCGTCCAGGATCATCGGGATCCTCCCGTTCAGATCCTCATAGACATGTTCCGCACAGGTCGGGCTGGGTCTGCCGCTGGCGTTGGCCGACGGCGCCGCAATGAACACGCCGCTCTCGCGGATGAGCATCGCCGCCACCGGGTCGCTCGGCATCCGGACCGCCACCGTCGGAAGGCCTCCCGTGGTCGCATCCGGAACAATCGCTTTCTTGCGTAAGATCATCGTCATGGGACCCGGCCAGAAGCGTTCCGCCAGCTCCCATGCCTCCGGGGGGATCTCCTCCGCAAGCACCCTGAGGGCGCCCGTATCCGCGATATGCACGATCAGCGGATTGTCGGAGGGGCGTCCCTTCGCCGCGTAAATCCGTCTTGATGCATCCGGGTCAAGCGCATCCCCGCCGAGTCCGTACACGGTCTCCGTGGGGAATGCCACAAGCTCGCCGTCCCGCAGCAGCTGCGCCGCCTCGGCAAGCATATCTCTATGCAAATGCTCCCGATCCACCGGGATCACCCGCGTCTCCATCCTTCGTTCGTTCCTTTCCACTGGACACAGTTTTCCTAAGAAACTGTTGTTTGGCAACATTGTACTCCCCTTTTCCGCAATAGTCAAATCCAAAACGGCGCGGAAGGAACACCTCCCGCGCCGAAATTTCATTTATTCACCTGCGTAACCGCCGGATTCCCGCTTATCGATGGAACTGATGGGCATAACTGTCGTACCATAAGTCCTCCATCGCTCTCACAAGCCCGGAATCCTCCAGCTCTTCAGCCATTGCATTGATCTCATGGTAAGGCAGGAACAGCGACTGCGTCATCACCTCCTGATCAGGCCCGGTTTTGGTCTGGAAAACCGTTATATTTACCAGATCATGCCTCCAGTTTTCCTCGGTTTCGATCAATCCGAGTCTTTGGAAGAAATCCGTAAAGCTCTTCTCCTGCGCCGCCAGATGCCGCTGGACGATCCGGATGGCATCCCGCTTCAACTCATCGCTCATGGAGATCGGCGCAACATATCCGTCATAGGCTTCCATTCTCTCGTTGTATATGGCAAGTCCGCTTCCGGCATAGAACACAGCGCTTCCTGTCGTCCGGTTGGTCGTGACCACAACGTGTGCGCCGTCCAAACTTTCCGACGGAATGTAATATACCGCGCCGAATCCGTTCGTCATATAGGCCGCAAAATTCAAAAGGAAAACAAGAAGTACAGTGACCGCGTATTTTCCGAGCCAAACCGCGATCTTCCGGCACGACAGCTGTTCGCGGAACGTGATAATATGGATCACAAGGTATGCAATCCCGGTTATCGTGAGCAGGATCCCGTACCTGCTGCCGTTTAAGGACAGCATCGTCAACACCGCGGCGAACATCACGCCCTCAAAGAAAACCCGGTTGGAAACCGGCCTTCCCGCGGTTCCCGCATCCCTTCTCCGATATACAAAGTACATCAGCACCATAAGGGCAATCGAGATCCCGCAGTTGATCAGTAAAAGGTAAGTCGGAAAATCCGTGTATGTTTTCGCCCAGAAGGACCAGGTCCAAACGAAAAACGCATGACCCGCCTCCATCGTCTGCCCTCCCCAGGTCTGCAGGAGTCTGTTCCGGATCAGGCCCGGCAGAACGGAAAGGCAATACGCTGCGATATACGAAAAATATCCCGTCTCAGCGCGCCGTCCGCAGCAGACCGCACAGAGGACGCCCACGGCGTCCAAAAACAATACGGACGCCGCGAAGCAGAGATATAGCCGAAACCAGTCTACCGACTCATACCAGAAGAAGTCCCAGTCTCCGGTTGTCCAGAAAAAACGGTAAACCTCAGAGTTGTGCTTCTCAATGGTCTTTATTACAACCGTCAGGCCTCCCCAGAAGAGCACCGGGAATATATGAAGATAAAAAAGTGCCAGCAGCTTTGAAAAATACCTTTGGGCGGAGCTCATGGGCAGGGACATCTGAACATCACTGTACTGAATGCTGTTCAGGTCCCGGAACACTCCGATCACCGCCATCGTTCCGATGATCCCGCCGACCGCGAACAGGAGATATCCGAATATCATCCAATCCGCGTGCAAAAGGTCTATGTAAGACTTCTCAAGGCTCAGCAGGAGACATCCGAATCCGAGGAGAATATTGACGATCACGATGAATTTCGTATGCGTGCGCGTCTCCCCGAGCGCCATACGGTTAATTCTCAGAAAGCACTTCATGACCATACCCCCTTGCTTCCAGTTCGTAGATAAACACCTCCTCCAACGTCAACGGGATCAGTTCGCAGACATCGTTCGGCACTGCCGAAATCTTCTGCATGATCTCGTCCCCCGCACCCCGCACGATCACCTGCGCGACGCTTCCCATGGTGGAATACTTGAGGATGTCCACTCCCGTTTTCTCAAGCTCCTCCCTGGTGATCGCGCTGTCCTTGCGCATGAGCTGAACCTTGCATGCGCAGCTCCGGATCTTGTCAATCTCCCCGTCAAACACCAGCTCTCCCTTGTGGATCAGGAGCGCCCGGTCGCACAGCTCGTTGATCTCCGCAATGTTGTGAGAGGAAAGTATCAGCGTTGCACCGCGGTCGAGCATCTCGTCCGTGATGATGTCCTTCACCATTTTCCGCATCGCGGGATCAAGGCCGTCGAAGGCCTCGTCCAAAACAAGGTACTTTGTCATGCTGGCCAGTCCGACGATCACAACCGCCTGCCGCTTCATTCCCTTGGAGAACGACGACATTTTCCTGTTGAGCGGCAGCTGGAGCTGCTTCGCCAGCCGGTAAAATACTTCGTCGGAAAATGTCTCGTAGTAGCTCCGGTAGTACTTGCGCAGCCCCTCCAGGGTAAAATCCGCATACTGCACGGTCTCGTCGTTCACAAAGAACATCTCCGACTTCACCGAAGCGTTGTTCCACACATCGCGTCCGTCCACCTTGATGGTTCCTTTCTGCAGACGGTACACACCGCACAGAAGCCGCATCAGCGTGGATTTGCCGGCACCGTTGGAACCCAGGAATCCGTAGACACAGCCGTCGGGGATCGTAACGGAAATATCCCGAAGCGCCGTCAATGTGCTTCCATCCCCTCCGACTCCCTTGTTTCGGAATTCCATGGTAACATTCGCAATCTCAATCATACGTCATTACCCCCCGTTTCTGACCCATCTTCGTTGTAGATCTCCTCCACAATCGACAACAGCGTACTCTTCGGCACCCCTGCTTTCCGCGCTTCCCGCGCCTTTAGCAGGAACTCATCCGTGAACTTCCGGTCCGCAAGTCCCTTGTGCTCTGCCACAAAGCAGCCCTTGCCCGCAACCGAGTAGATGATCCCGTCCCGTTCCAGCATACTGTACGCTTTCGCCACAGTGTTGGGATTGATGCCCAGATCCTTCGCCAGAACCCGCGCCGCAGGAAGCCTGTCATGCTCCCGTAACATGCCCTTGGCAATCTCGCCGCAGATCCCGCGGCAAAGCTGTTCATAGATCGGCGCTCGTCCGGTCATGTCAATACTGATCACGCTGTCTCCTCCTTTCCCCATTCCTCGGAAGGCGTTTCCTGCCCTCCTGCAATTCGGGGGACCCGCGGATGCGGATCCCCTTGCGTCGTTCCGGTCATATTCTACCGGCCCCATTACTTCTCTGCGAAAGCACTCCGCCCCCACGGATTTCCACGCTTTCGCCCACTGTCGGCCCCACACTAAGCCGCTGTACTGTGTGTACTATGCGTTGTAGTACACTTGAATAATATCACTGCCGGTCTGTTTCTGTCAAGTAGGAAATTTAAAAAATTTTCAGGGCGCCCTGTTTTCGCAGGATATGCATGCTTCGTTTTCCATAGAAAAGCGTAAGGCCCGGGAGATTCCCGGGCCTTACGCACTGCGATGGGTAGTGTTGTGAAAACTCTTGTTAGCGAATCATTAAATCGGTCTGAGGATAACCGGTGTCATCGGTTTTCTTACGGCTTAACATGACGGACGCCGCCACGCCGAGAACAGCGAAGAGCAGAACCTCAGCCCACAGCGGCAGGACAACTCCCTGCATCGCCGTGACCGGCTGTTCCGTACCGACTCCGGCCGTAACCTCAACAGCCTGAGTGTCGGCAACCGGGCTTTCCTTCCCTGCCGAACGGCCTGACGCCAAGACAATTGTGGTGCTGCCGAGAAGTGTCACCAGCAATACCAGAACAACAATCTGCACCTTTCTCATGTCTTTTTCCTCCGATACCCTCTCAACTCCGGTTTGCCGTGCCTCCACGGCAAACCGGTCTCCTCTACTATTAACCCTTTCGTGTGCTAGTGTATCATAGGATTTCACAAAAACACGGATTCTTACAAAAATGCAAGAATCCGTGTTAAATCCGTTCGAGAGCGTAGCCTTCCGTTCCGTTGAAAACCGCCGATACCGACGCTCCGGCAGCCTCCAGTTTCCGGTTCATCCGTGAGATTGTAGTGTACAAAGCGTTGCTGCACATTTCCGCCGGCGCGTTCCAGACGTTTTGGCACAGCTCCTCCTTGGTCAGAGGATGCATGCCGTGGGTTGCCAGCATGTACAACACGGAAAATTCCTTCTTCGTCAGCAGGAGATCCTTCCCGTGGTACGACGCGGACATCGACACCATATCGAGTTTGATATTCTCGTAAACAATATTCTGATTGCGGCTTCCCGCATCGCGGAGTCTCGCCTCCACATGCGCCAGCAAAACCCCGAGGTCGTACGGCTTCGTCAGGTAGTCGTCCCCTCCCTCGCGAAGCGCACGGATGATCTGTTCATTCTCCCCAAGAGCGGAGAGGAAGAGGATCGGCGTCCCGTACTCCTGCTTGATCTTCCGGCACAGCGTATATCCGTCGCTGTCCGGGAGCATGATGTCCAGAACGATCAGGTCCACGTGATGGTTCCGAAGCTGCTCCATGCACTGTTTGCCGTCAAATGCCTGCAGCACTTCGTAGTCTTCCATCATCAACGCTTCGTGGTTGATCTCCATAATGTGCGGGTTGTCCTCCACCAGCAGGACAGTGTAGCTCATGTTATTTCTCCTTCGGAATGGTGAACCGGAAGGTGGTGCCCTCCGGGCTCGAGGATACCAGCGCTAACGTTCCCCCGTGCATGCGTACCGTATCCATGCAGATGGAAAGTCCGAGGCCGTTGCCTCCGTCGGTGGTATATCCCCGATCGAAAATGTGCTCTGCCGACTCCTCGGGAATTCCCGTTCCCGTGTCGGCGATGGTAAACTCGGCAAATTCGCCGTCGTCGCAAACCTTGACATCGATGGTTCCCCCATCCGTATGGCGGCTCGCATTGACGATCATATTGATCAGAACCTGTAACAGCAGCTCAAAGTTTCCGTGCAGCATGCAGTCGGTTTCACAGGAGGTAAGCAATTGGTTGTTTTTCTTCTCGCAGATCGGCTCCGCGATCAGTGCCGCGTTGTGCAGAAGCTCCTTCGGGTCAACCATATGCAGTTCGGCCTCCTTGGCCTCCCCGTAGGTGTACGCCATCAGGTTGGCAACCATGGCGCCGAGGCGGTCCGCCTCCGAGCGGATGGTGTGAAGACGCTCCGGCGTCTGCGGGGACAGTTTCCCCTTCTGAAGCTGTAACTCGGTCAGCTGGGCGTAGCCGGAAATGACCGACAGCGGAGTCCGGAGCTCATGGGCAACGGTCTGCAGGAAATCCCGGTTCATGGCGTTGGTCTGACCGAGAACCTCGTTCTTCTTCTGCTCCTCGGCGAGCAGCTCCGCCTGGATGCGGAACTTCCGGCTCGTGACGATGGAAAGTCCGAGAATGCACAGAAGCATCGCATAGGGCGTGACGCCGAAATGGGCAACCACCGAGCTGTTGTTGGTGTTGATCCCCTCCCAGAGCATCAGGAAGAACAGTGCGAAGATAACCAGCAGCGTGTACAGATCCGATCCGCGCAGCCGCCCGTGTTTCACGGTGTGCCAGATAAACTGGGCGATGATCACAAGGGCACAGACGATACAGACGTAATAACTCACATGGCAAAGCGCCACAAGACTCTTCGTGTCCACAATAAAGTGCAGCGCACCGATAACCGCATACACTCCGGAGAACGGCAGGACCATTTTCCGGTTGATGATCTTCGGGAAGAAGGCCGCCGGAAGGAACACGATGATCGACGGGATCATGGAGACCGTCAGGATAAAGCACCGATAATGCAGCAAGAACGGAAAGCTCGCCGGCAGCAGATAGTCGTATACAAAGTAGGAATTGCGGAATGCGATCATCACGCAGCACAGCGCCAGCACGCCGTACTCACGGCTCTTCTGGTACACGGCGTACACCAGAAAATAAAAGGCGATGAACAAAAGGCCGCACCCCGTGAACAGGGAGTACAGGGTCACTCCGCGGACATACTCGTCGATATTTTCCGGGGTCGAGATCGTGGTGGCCTGGATAAATCCGCCGTCGTTATGCATATAGTTGCAGTACTGGTAGATGATCTCCACCTCGCCGTCGCCGGTGTACAGCGGGAGCGTCAGGTACCTCGCTCCATGCACCGCCTTCTCCGGATCCTCCGAGACATATCCAAGGTTCCGGACCTCAACACCGTTGACGAAAATGCGCATGCTGTAGTCGATGGAGAAGCTCGCAAGCATCAGATAGGTGTCGGGCTTGGCCAGGATCCGCACGCGGTAGGTTCCCAGATGGTCATCCCGCTCGTAGTCCTCGCTCACCTTGGGCATCGACGCCTCATCGCGGAAATCCTCCGGCCAATACAGCCGACCCGCATAGAAGTCCCAGTTGTTCACCATGTGGTAAACTTCCTTCTCCAATGGCACGTCGCGGACATCCACGACGCCGTCCACCGCACGGACTTCCTGCGCCGGGAACGTGATCATACGACAGCGCACGCCGACAAAGGCTGCTCCGATTCCGACAAGAACCAATATCGGAAGGATCAATCCCCACAGGACTCCTCGCTTTTTATTTCGAACTGCCATCCGTACACTCCGCCGAAAACGCCTAACGCGCCGATTCAACCATCGGTACCCTCCGAAAGGGCACAGTTCTCCTCTATACTACCGCTGCGTAGATTATACACGAACTTTGACGAAAAATGCAATCCTTACACATTTGTAAGCGAACATACAACAAAAAAAAGCCCTGCAATCTTTCCGATTACAGGACTTTTGCTGGAAACAATGGGGCTCGAACCCATGACCTCCCGCGCGTCAGGCGGACGCTCTCCCGGCTGAGCTATATTTCCGTAATGGGGGCGACGGGGCTCGAACCCGTGACCTCTCGCGTGTGAGGCGAACGCTCTCCCGGCTGAGCTACACTCCCATCTGCCGAAACCGTTCCGGCTGCAACCCGCTGCAGCCTTCCCGATGTTTCTTACTTTTTTATTCCGGACGATCCTCCATATCGCAGTACTCGCGATGGGTTCCGACATATTTGTACGCCGGACGGATGATCTTTCCGTTGTTGATGATCTCCTCCATCCGATGAGCCGCCCAGCCGCTGATTCGCGAGATTGCGAAGATCGGCGTATAGAGCTCCTCGGGGATTCCTAACATATCATACACGAAACCGCTGTAAAAATCAACATTTGCACACAAAGGTTTAAATAAATGTCTGTTTTCCGAGATAACTTCCTTTGCGATGCGCTCCACGGTGAAGTACAGCTCCAGCTCGTCCATACGGTCCTTTGCCTCGGCGAGCTTGATCGCATAGTCGCGCAAAATGACCTGACGGGGATCGGAGATCGTGTAAACCGCATGCCCGATACCGTACACCAGACCGGTCTTATCGAAAGCTTCCTTGCGGACCACCTTCGTCAGATACTCGCGGATGGCGTTCTCGTCCTTCCAGTCCATGACATTTTCCTTCAGATCGGCAAACATCTGGCGGACCTTTAAGTTCGCGCCGCCGTGGCGGAAGCCCTTCAGGGAAGCGATTGCCGCTGCCGTTGCCGAGTAGGTATCCGTGCCGGAGGATGTCACGACATGGGTGGTAAATGTGGAGTTGTTACCGCCGCCGTGCTCCGCGTGGATCACGAGGCAGATGTCCAGAACCTTCGCCTCCAGCTCGGTGAACCGCCCGTCGGGACGAAGCATCGAAAGGATGTTCTCCGCAGTGGAGTACTCCGGCTTCGGATTCCGGATGATCAGGCTCTCATCCATGCGGAAATGAAGGTAGGACCAATATGCGTAAATCGAGATGACCGGCAGCTTCGCGATCAGGTTGATGGACTGGCGAAGCACATTTTCCGCCGAAATGTCCTCGGCGTTGTCATCGTACGAGTAGAGTGTCAGGATACTCTTCTGCAGGCTGTTCATGATGTTGCCGCTGACGGCCTTCATGATGACATCCCGGATGAATTTGTTCGAAAGGCTCTGGAACGTGGTGATCAGCTCAACGAAATCCTTGAGCTCCGTCTCGTTGGGCAGCTCGCCGAAGAGAAGCAGGTATGTGGTCTCCTCGAAGGCGTACCGGCGCTCCGCGAAGCCCTTCACCATATCCTGGACATCGTAGCCCTGATAGTACAGCTTGCCGTCCGCGGGAACCTTCTTGCCGTCCTCCAGCTTGTACGCGGTGACGTCGGAAATCTCCGTGAGTCCGGTCAGGACGCCGGCGCCATTGCTGTCGCGCAGACCCCTCTTGACATCGTATTCGACATAGAGATTCTGATCGATGATGCCGGCATTACGGCATTCGTTAACGAGGAACTGGAAATCCCGTTCCCCCTTCTCGTCCAGTTTCATCATGTTCGAATCACTCATGGCACTCTCCAACCGTAACTCGGACGCTCTCAGAACTCCCGAAACATTCACAAAACAACTGTATCGCCTATTATATTCGCTGGACCGTCAATCGTCAATCCCATTTTTTCGCACGGCCCCGGGCATCTTCCGCCGGAGGCTTTCCGGGATTCCCGCCGGTCACTCCTCGACGCGGCCCTTCTGGCCCCATCCGATGATCCTCGCGGCTCTGTGACGGCTCAGGAATCTCGTCCCGAAGATTCCCGCGCGGATGCCGGCTCCCGGGACGATCAGGGTCTTGCCCTTCTCCATCTTCCGGATTGCGTATGCGACAACCTGCTCCGGCGTCAGGCCGCTGGACCATTCCTTGCCGCGGGCCACCTGAGTGAACTCGGTATACACCGGTCCCGGACACAGCGCACCGACATAGATCCCGTTCTTTAAGTCGCGCATCTCCTCCGCAAGTCCCTGGGAAAAGCTGGCGACATACGCCTTGGTGGCATAATAGGTATTCAAATACGGGCCTGCCGGCAGCAGTCCGGCTGCGGACGCCACGTTGAGGATTGCGCCGCTGCCTGCCTCCCGGCGCAGGTCAAGGAATTTTCTGGTAAGGATGTGCACCGCGCGGATGTTGAGGTCGATCATCGAGAGCTCTTCCTCCAGCGAGTGCTCCACCGTGGGTCCCAGCAATCCGAATCCCGCACAGTTAAAAAGCCCGAACGCTCCCTGCCCGGCAATCGTCTCAATGACCCGGTCACACTCCTTCTCCTGCGACAGATCCGCCGTGATGATCTCGCACGGCACCTCCAGTTCTCCCGCCAGCTCGCGCATCCGGTCCGCCCTGCGGGCCACCATGATCAAGCGGCATCCCTTCGCCGCCAGCGCCCGTGCGAACTCTCTTCCGATCCCGGAACTTGCCCCTGTTATCACAACCGTTTTTCCGGCCAATTCTACCTTCATGTCTTCTCCTCATCATCCGTGGAACCGCATCCCGCAGTCCCTCCGGAACAATCTCGTTTTCTCTCGGACCCCCGTCCTGTTCCGCCGCCCTTCGGCCGCGGAATCCGTTACAACTTTAGCACAAACTACCGATAAAATTCAACATTGTTTTTCCCCTAAAGTTATATTATACTGTGCGCGGTTTTCGCGTAGAGCGCACAAAATGATTCCTCCGAGGAGTGTTCCATGAGTCTGTCCGTCATCCTTCAACAAATGGGCGTCATCTGTATCCTGGTTGCCATCGGCATCTACCTCCAGCGGAAGGGTGTCGTGGATTCCCTGACCTCCAAAAACATTTCCGCCATCGTCGTGGACATCTGCAACCCCGCCCTGATCCTGGCTTCCATTCTCTCCGGAAACATCACGGCCACGCACCGGGATCTCCTGATCGGCGCGGCTTTGGGCGCCGCATTTTACGCATTTCTGACTGTTCTCGGCTTCCTTCTCCCGGTTCTTCTCCGCGTCGAACCGGAGAAGCGGCATTTCTATAACCTGATGACGGTGTACACCAACACCGGTTTTCTTGGGATTCCCGTCGCCCGGGCGATCCTCCCGGCCAACTCCATCCTCTATGTGATCGTCATCAACGTTTTTTACAGCCTGTTCTTCTACACCCACGGCATGGCGATCCTGAACCGCGGGTCCCGCAAGGCCGAATCCGCAGATTCTTCAGAGGCCGCTCTTCAGAAGGCCGGTTCTTCGGAAAATGTTCCGCCGAAGCCGGGACATCCTGCCGCATGGATCCTCCGCAGCATCCTCAATCCCGGTATCATCATGGCGCTTTTGAGCCTTGTGGTCTTCTGGTTTGCGCTCCCGATCCCGCCGATCCTCAGCGGCACCGTGGAGTACGTCGGGAATGCCACCGTATTTCTGTCCATGACGCTTCTCGGCGTCAACATCGCCCGCTCCAACCTGTTCTCGCGCCTTAAGGACGCCCGCATCTGGTGCTACATTGCACTCCGCATGGTGTTGCTGCCCATCGGGGTCGCCGTCATCCTGCATGCGATGTCATTTTCCGCCGAGGCGACGCTCGCTCTATGCCTTATGGCCGCGGTTCCGGTGGGAAATCTTCCGATGATCCAGGCAGAAAAAATCGGGGAGGACACAAGCATACTGTCCTCCGCGATTGCCGTCACAACGGCTGTTTCCATATTCACAATAACGATCCTGATGTCAGTACTGTCCGCATGGCTCCTGTAGGGGGCCGCGGTGTCTGACTGCCGATCCGGGCGGCGCGGTTACTCTGCGTCGTCCTTTTTCTCTTTTTTCTTCTTTTTCTTTTTCACCTTGTCGATCTTGTCGAAGACGATCGCCTCCGGAGGCGAAAGCAGCGGCTCCGGCTTCATGATGTAGGAACGGATCTTGCGGAATCCTACGGCATAGGCAAATCCGTCAGCCGCTCTCTCATCCACGACGAACTGCATCTTGATCTTCACCATGCGCTTCACCGAACCGTCCGCCTGAGTCTCGTAGCAGACGCGCTTGCGGCCGATGGCTCCGAACACAGAGAGCGTTCCGAACTCGTAGATGTGGTGGTACACCGCATCGATACCGATGGAACCCATGTTGGTCAGGAAGAAACTTGTGTGGAACGGACTCAGATCCAGCAGCTTTTTCGGAAGAAGACCGTAGCGGTCAAGGATCTTGATAACGTTAATGGCTCCTCTCAGCAGGAAATCCGGCATCCAGGTGAACGCCGTCTCCAGCATATCGAAGTCGTTCTTGTTCTCATCATCCTCCACCTTGACGGTGGTATCGATGGCTCCGGTTTCGGCTTCGATGCGCTTTACGACATCGTAGAGCGTATCCTCGCACTCAAACTGCGGGATGATCAGGGTGCGGTCGCTGTCCCGGGACATTCCCTTCATTACGGTCATTGCCGCCTTGATATTGTTACGGGAATACAGTTTCGAATGCTTCACGAAACGGTTGAGTTCCGGAACGTCAACCATCGTTCTCACGATGGCTGCGAAAACGACCTCATACAGGGACAGATTCGGAAGCTCGCCGAGGCGCATCCTGCGGATGAAATCCTCGGTCTGGGTGATGTCGATCTCATCCTCGAACAAAACCCATCCATCCATCTTTTTTGCCATGATAAACGGCTCAAGCCGCGACATCGGATCAACATTTCTCACACGGAAACCGTCCTTGCGGTCTCCAAGGCGTCTTTTTCTGCCTTCGTGTGGCTTCATAGCTCAACACCTCCGCATTGGAGTAATCGCTCCCGCGAGCGGGAGTTTATAAAAAATTTATTAACAATCTACATTCTATAATATGATTTGTAATCTGTCAATTTCCAACCTCGGTTCTTCGGACGCTTTTTTTCGATTTCGAAGGCTGTGCGACGGGTTTTTACGGCATAGGACAGAACACCGGCGCTTTTTCCGGGACGGGGAACCGCCCGACGGTGTATTTTTTGTGATTTGTTTGACACGGACACGGAAAATGAATACAATGGCTTTAACAATCTCCGGGAAGGAGGGCAACCGATGAAACGCGGTCTGTTCCTGTCACTTCTGCTCCTGGCCGTGCTGCTTTTGGGCGGCTGTGGAAAGAGTGATGAAAAATTGATTACATTTTCCGATTCGGGAATTCAGTCCGACCTTGTTGGCGTCGTCATCCAGGACACCACGCTGACCATCAACCAGGCCGGCACATACACGATCACCGGCTCCTGCAAGGAGGGCAACATCATCGTTGACGCTCCGGAGGGCAAAGCTGTGGATCTGGTCCTCAAGGATCTCAACCTCTCCTGCAGCTCGACCGCCCCGATTGTCGTCAAATCGGGCTCCATGGTCATCCTGACGCTCAATGAGAAGACACAGAACATCATCACCGACAGCCACGTCTATTCCGAGACTGTCCAGCAGGGCGAGCAATCGGCGGAGTCGCTTCTCACCGATGTTCCCGACGCTGCGATCTCTTCCAAGTGCCCGCTTTTGATCCGGGCAAACGGCGACGGCAAGCTTGTGGTTAACGCCAACAGCTACAACGGCATCGTTTCCTCCGACACGCTCACCATCGAAGGCGGCGTCATCAACGTCACCGCCAAGAATCACGGGATCCGCGGCAAGGATTACGTCCTGATCTCCGGCGGCGTCATCTCCGTCAAGGCAGGCGAGGACGGCATCAAGTCCACTAACACGGAACGTGCAGGGCTTGGGTACATCAACATCAAGGGCGGCGTCATCAACATTCAGGCCGGTGACGAAGCGGTCTTCGCACCGCGCTCCGTCAACTTCAGCGGCGGCACCGTCACCATCAAGTCCAAAAACACCGGCATCAAGGTCGGGACCAAGACCGACGCCGACGGCAAGCTGACCGGCGGAACCATCAACTTCCTCGCAGGCATCATCGACATCACTTCCTCCGACGACGCAATCCTCGCCGAGAAGCGGGTGCTGCAGGATTCCGCATTGGTAACCGTCAACGGAAACGAGTACAAGGGCGATAACTGATCCGGATCAACTTTTCAAAACCGAACGAACAGCGGCAGGTCACAACCAGGACCTGCCGCTTTTTGTTTCGTATTACGTTTGTGATCCCGTGCTCCCGGCACGGAGCACCGCTTTTGCGGATTACTCGAGCTCTTTTACAATGGTATAAAGGATATCCACACAGCCGTCGAGGCCGCAGGTACTGGAATTCAGGGTGATGTCATAGTTCTGGGTCTTGCCCCACTCGGCATCCGTATAGTACCGGTAATGGTTGGCACGCGCCTTATCCTTCTTGCGGAGAGCCTTCTCAACGCCATCCTGATCAAAGCCGTAATCCTTCACGGCGCGCTCCATCTTATCCTTCAGGTTGGCATGAATGAACACATGAAGGGCGTCGTCCCGCTCCTTCAGGATGTAATCGGCACAGCGTCCGACAATGACACAATTCTCTTTCTCCGCAATATCCTTGATGATATCGCTCTGCACGACATACAGCTGATCCTGCAGCGGAAGCATATGACCGCCGAACACCTGTCCCGCATAGGTCATATTGCTGGCGATGTTGAACAGAAGGCTCCCGGTGATATGCTCGCCCTGCTCCTCGATGAACTCTTTCGCCAAGCCGCTCTCTTTCGCCACCCGGTCGATCAACTCGCGGTCGTAAAATGCATACCCCAATTTCTCAGCCAGCTTCCGGCCGATCGTCCGTCCGCCGCTGCCGCATTCACGGCTGATCGTAATAATTCTCTTCATCTCATTTTTGTCGCGGAAAATGTCCTCCTGTGCTGTAACCCCTTCTCTCCTCCGCGGCGCCTCCTTCCCCTGAGGACGCCTTTATTGTACCAAATTCCCCCTGTTTTTGTCAATGCGGGGCCCTCACCCCATCGCCCATGCCAAGGCCGATAACAGAAGAAAAATGACGGAAATTCCGCTGAGGAACGAAAACAGGCCTCGAAGACCCCGTTTCTTGGAATTTCCCGAGGAGGTATAAGCCGGTTCTTCGGGCTCGGGCGCCATCACATACTCCGGCACCTCCCCGGGCAATTGATACGTGCGGACGGGCATCTGACCGGAATCCCCGCCGGGCTCACCGGCGACTGCAGTCAGCATGCGCTGTACCGTATTTCCCTCCTCATGACTCATGACATGGAACGCGTAACCGCTGTATACAGCCTGTGCGTCCTGAGGGTCCAGGTACCCGAGGAGCCAGTCGGATAATTCATTGGGAACAAAAAATAAAAAATGGCCAAAATAACGTCGATTTTATGTTTTTACAGATAGCAGAGAACTACTGCGAAGGTTTATCTTATCTCCCTTCTCGGTGACATGTGGGACAGTTAGTTCCCCGAGTCCTATGCTGAATTACTGTCCGCCACTCGTGCCCATACTTGCATCTCCACCACACCTTTGCAATGGACCCGTACGAATAATGCTCCGGTGGGTATGGGTTTCTCTCATAATTCCATTCTTCCAACAATTCGGGGTTGTGACTCCGCAAATCAGTTTCCCCAAGGATTGGTCTCTTGTGCTCGCAATAAGGGCAACCGCTCCTTGTGCAATTAGTTCTTGCGACAACTCTTGATTTCCATCGATGACCTTTCTCGCATACCCAAGCAGCGTAATACTTTGAATTAGCCGTAACATCTCGTGGTGTTTTTCCGTTGTTATTCTCGTAATCCCACGTTTTAGCAATGTCCGGAAGCAGTGTCTCCAAATCATTTTCGCCGGGAACTAACCGTTTTTTTGAACAGTAGGGGCATCCTGTTTCACCCAAAACTCTCTGGTAAACATAAGTCTCCCATCTGTGCCCTTCTTTGCATTTCCACCATGCTTTTTCTCGAGACTTTGCCCTGACCTGCTGCGGTGTTTTTTTATTGCGCTCATAATCCCATTCTGAAGCTAACTCAGGATATAAGGTTGCAAGATCATTTTCGCCCACAACAATCTTATTTCCGTAACAGTATGGACATCTAGTACCTTTTAAGGTGCGCGAATCTATAGTCGTTTTCCAAGAGTGCCCTCTCTCGCATTTCCACCATGCGCTTTTCCCCGAATGCGGTGCCATTTTCTCAGGAAGCACTCCCTGATTTTTCTCATAATCCCATTCTTTTGCTATATTCGGGAACAGTGTGACAAAATCATTTATTCCTGAGATTATCCTTTTACCGGAGCAGATTGGACACTCTTTGTATTTTATTCTGTTATCTATCCGCTCTTTCCACGTGTGATCTTTATCACATCTCCACCCAACAATTCTATGAGAGTGAGGAAACACATCTCGGGGCTTAAGGTCACCATTCACCGTATAATCCCACTGCAAGCTGATTTCAGGGAATATACTTTCCAAATCCGTCTCCCCGGGAATTACTCTTTTGTGCTCGCAATAGGGACAACCTGAACCGTGAACGCAGCCTGCAACAGCTGCTTTCCATTCATGCCCCTTGTCACACACCCACAGATACTTCCGCATGGTTTTTGCACAGACCTGATCTGCAGAAATCTT
The DNA here is from genome assembly GCA_017962105.1 of Lachnospiraceae bacterium. Taxonomy (GTDB): domain Bacteria; phylum Bacillota; class Clostridia; order Lachnospirales; family Lachnospiraceae; genus ISDg. The sequence continues at coordinate 897 of JAGCVY010000010.1, read as the reverse complement.
GTTGTTAGGGCTCCACATTTTAGCTACCTCAGGAAACTGGCTTAACAAATCGTTTTCCCCGGAGATTACCCGCTGGCCCGCACAATAGGGACATCCGCTGTGATGATGAACACGATTGTATACTGATGTTTTCCATTCATGTCCCTCACAACATTTCCACCATACCGGACGTTTCGAACCATAGGTAATACAACCGGGATCTAAGCCTTTATTCTTGTCGGTATCCCACTCCTGCATCAGTTCCGAATACTCACTTAGTTTTTTTGAGTTCCGCATCTATACGCCCTCTTCCTCTTCTATTATGCTGTACAAAATCCACCTGTTGAGGAGTTTCTCAAACCAATCAGCTCGATTGATGATATTCTTCCTTATTGCAAAATGACTGCTTTTATTACAGTAAAAAAGATATACAATACGTTCCGAAAATGCAAGCAAGATTCCCTTGACTGTGTCCGTTCGGCTATTTATACTATGTACAGATGTAGTGGGTGTGGCCGCCGGAGCCACGACTTGCAACCTTATCAGGGTAGGAGTCGAAGAAGGCCGTTAAGTTCGCAAACCGCCTATGCGGTTGGTGTGGCCGCTGGAGCCACGGGTTGCCCCCTTTTCAGGGATGGGACTCAAAAGAAAGCCGTTTAAGTCGCATACTACATCAAGAGCTGTCGCCAGAAGGTGACAGCTCTCTTTGTTTTCAACCATATAATTTACGAAAAGGTGTGCCAGGACTTGTTACACTATATTCAAATTTAATTGACCAACATAGCGAAACTCTTTTTTGACATTCCTTAACTCTATGCTCAACTTCCGAGTCATCAATAGTAAATGTCCATTCTCTCAATCTCATCTTGTCTCCACCCTATTCAAAGATATTATCTCTTAACGGCAAAATTCATAATC
>JAGCVY010000078.1 GCA_017962105.1 Lachnospiraceae bacterium | reverse complement strand
GAAGCGGAGGCCGAAGCCGCCGCCAAGGCTGCCGCGGAAGCCGCCGCTGCCGCTCCGGCCCCGGCCGAAGCCCCCGCCGCACCGAGCGAAGAGCCCCCTGTCATTCCGAGCGAAGCGAAGGAATCTGCCAATAATCCGGACTCCTCCGAATAGTTTGGCACACCGCTTGCATTATACTCAGCCGGTTAGTTTTAAAGTTGGTTTAGTTAATTAAGGTACAATTAAGGCGAGTCGCAAGACCCGCCTCTATTGTTTTACAGCGATTATTTACTCGTTTTGTGCTTGTTAAAATTGCAAATTGTTCCTACTTTTGCAAGTTTTTGTTTGGAACCCTTTCAACTTTTAGACAATGAAGCAACCCTATGAATGTCCGGTAGCGGAATCTGTTCCCGTGACCGTGACGAATTTTTACTGTACAAACGGAAGCCAATCCGTTGTAACTCAGAGCGACAAAGGAACTGAGTCCTACGACTATGGTGAGACTTGGTAATTGCGTAACGGAGGTTCAGCTATGAAAAATACACGGATTTTTTTCCTTGGCTTGACCGCCCTTCTGTTGGCGGGATGTGCTTCGAACTTGATGGAGCCGGAGGTATCTCCGGAACCGATTCAGAAACAAATTGTCATCACAGCGCGTTTCGGTGATTCTGCGACCAGGGTCTCCTATTACGAGGATCGCAGCGTGAATCCCCAAAGACCAATCTTGCACCAGCAGTGGGAGCTGGGCGACATGGTCTATGGATTCGACGATGCCGGCCATGCTTTGTATCTTCGGGTCACCAATGTTATGGAAGAGAATGGAGAGCGCATCGCAGTGATGGCTCCGGAGGACTGTTCTTTCCCGGATGATGGTTACATTCATTTGTTCTATCTGGGAAAAGCTGATGACGGAGGGATGCCTGAGGCTGTGTGGTTATATGATTTGCAGCAGAATAATCATGTGTCATTCTATCCTTTTGAAGACTGGTATTCGCCATTTAATTACTCGGAGGATTCTGATTCACAGAATAATGTCGCCGGCATCATGACTGCCGATGCTGCTGTTCTGTCATCAATCTCGGACGATGTACTGACTTTGAGCGCAGACTTGGTCTTTGAAAATCAGATGGCCATTATCGGCATCGAAGGAATCCAAGTGGATCCCGGCGCGATGATCGACCGGATAGAATTATCCGGTGTCCGCACCGACGCGTTTTTTGAGGTTGAGATGGTTGAGGGCAAACCGCATCTCGTTTTTGATGCAGGATCCGTCACTGCCGATCAAACGATTGCTGTAGATTTGACTGATTACCCGGAGGCGGGTGAAGATGGGAAGATCTTGTTCAATGGACCGCTCTTTATTGCCGTTTATCCTCGCGAAGGTGGAGACGGTACGGAGGACATCGTTCTTCGTGCCCGTGTCGAAACGGATGACGAAACGCAGTTCTATTATTACACCTGCAATCTTGGCCCTAAGACTATTGAGCGCGGAAAGTATTATTATATTCCGACAAAACGGTTTGAGGCGCCCGTGATTCCTGTTGTCCGAGTGGAGACGTACGTGACGACTGAAGAAAACGAGGTGGGAGAGTGGGTTCAGCAAGTTTATGCTTCCTTCGATGATGCAATGGCATTTGTCAATACGGAGGCATCAACGGATGTTTATATGTATCTCCTCCATGACCACACAGTGCAAAACCTTAGTGATGCCCTTACCGGTTCTTATAATGGTCAGTATATCAATTTTTACTTGATGGGGCATACCTTGACGTTTGACGGGTGTTCGTTGTCGATTGGTGGTCCTGTAAGCTTTTCCATCTGGGGTGATACTGATGAGGTTGGACGCATCATCCAGTCTTCAGACGAGCCGGTTGCTTCGGTTTCGGACGGGGCGGTATTCATCTATGACGGTGTCTCGATTGTCAATCAAGGAACGGCGGCGCCCTTCCAAGTCCGCGGCAATGGTGCCGTAACGATCTGGGGCGGGCGCTTCTCCTGGAAGGCCGACACTTTCATCAATAGTGCATCTTCTGAGGATTCTTATATTGCAGGAGGACGCTATTCCAAGCAACCGGTCTCTTCCGATCATGTGGTTTTCGGTCTTGACCCGGAGGATGAGCCTTGGGGGAGTTATCCGGATGGCGATCCTCTCCAAAATGAAGAGGATGGGGATCCCTATTGCCCTTATGTCATCCTCCCCACAAGCGTTTATAACAACCTGGCTCATACCAGTAGCGGTATTCTGAAAGTTTTTTCGATCAATCAATGGGGATACGAGAAGGTGTATCTCGCCCAGAACAATCTACGCGTGGATGAGAGCGGTGATTGGACATTTGATGGCCCGAACTGGGAAGGGAACGCAGGCTTTTCTTCCGACACTCCGAACCTCTTCGATTATAACGAATTACAAGAGTACTATTCCATTGACGATTTGCAGTTGAACCCGGTCTCTTGTTTTGATTGGGCTGACATCTGGGATCGTTATTCATTACCTTTCTCGTTTGTGAAATGTAGTGTTGTGGATAATGATGGCAAAGCTTGGCACAACGTCCTTGTTTTCCCGGACGAATTCACCTGGCCGGAAGGCATTGACGCTGTCGAGGAAGAAATCCTGAACAATAGAACGCAGCCTTGGGAGATCGAGGACGTGCCTGTGCTGGCATTCACAGTCTCAGAAGCTCAGGCTTTTTTGAGTGCAGGATGTGTCTTCCTCCCCGCCGCCGGATATGTGTATTATAATGAGGAGAGCCAAAGCTACATAACCCAATCTGATAATGAGGGCGGCTATTACTGGTCACCGAAAGATGAAGGATTGTATCTCAATTTTGACAGTGAACAGTTGTACAACCATGGGGCGGATGGTTCCTTGTATGGTGGAGTTTTTTATTCTGTCCGCTTAGCGTATCCCTGCCAATAATGGCTACAAGATAACAGAGCAGGCCCGCCCAAAAGGAGGGCCTGTTTATTTGTGGATTCTCCATCGAAGTTGGCGCAGGTCTCGGCCGTTCTTGGCGCCGGTGGGGTTTCTGGGGGGGACCGGCGCCGGGAATCGGGCTACTACCGCCTTTCCGTGGCGCCGGTCCCCACCCTTTTTGCACACCTGCGCCAGCATCCCGTCACACCTGCGCCAACAGTACCCGCCACCCCGCTACAGCCCCCTTACAGTCTCAGCGACGGCGTCCAGCAGCCATTTGGGGGTGGAAGTGGCCCCGCAGACCCCCACGCGGTCGCCGTCGCGGAGCCAGGCGGGATCGATGTCGGCGGAGGAGCCGATGCGGAAGGAGCGTGGGTTCACGCCTTGGCAAAGGTCGAAGAGGACCTTGCCGTTGGAGCTCGCTTCCCCGGCGACGAAAAGGATTACGTCGTGCGTCCGGGCGAAGTCCATCAGGTGCTCGTGCCGGTTCGCCACCTGCGCGCAGATGGTATCGTGGACCGTCACGCGGGAGCCGAGGGAGCGCACGCGGTCGCAGATTTCCGCGTATTCGGCCGGGCTTTTGGTGGTCTGGGAGAAGATTTCCACGGGCTGGGAGAAATCGATCTCCCCGAGGCGGTCCTCCAGCATCGCGCGGTCTTCCACGACGATGGCGTCGCCATCGACCTGGCCCAGCAGGCCGAGGACCTCGGCGTGACCGATTTTTCCGAAGATGAGCAGAGTGCCGTGCATACCGTCCTCGTGCAGGCGGGCGTACGCTTCACGGATGTGGTCCTGGAGCTTTAGCACCACAGGACAGGTGCAGTCGATGACCGTGAGGCCCCGCTCGCGGGCGGCGGCGTAGGTGGACGGCGGCTCGCCGTGGGCCCGGATCAGGACGGTTTCGCCCTCTGGGACGTCGGGGATAGACGCGACCGTCCGGAGCCCTTCCGCCCCGAGGCGGTCGAGCTCGGCTTCGTTGTGGACGATGGCGCCGAGGGAGTAGAGGTGGTCCTGTCCGTCGAGGAAGCGTTCCG
>JAGCVY010000077.1 GCA_017962105.1 Lachnospiraceae bacterium | reverse complement strand
GAGGAGGGACTCGGATTTACCGGCGCGGGAGAGGGAATCGCGGCACAGGCCGTATGCCTTCTCGAGCCGATGGTCTCCTACACGGAGATATCCTACGGCGGCCGTTGCGGCAGTTGTGAGGGGTGTCCCGGCTGCGGAGAGCCCGGCAGCAATTGCAGATAACGCCGGAAGATACGGAAAATGCAGAAAAATCAGGGGAGAGAACCTACATGACGATTGCACAAACCATAGCGAATGAACTGAACATCAAGGTCTCGCAGGTCGAGGCCGCGGTTACTTTGATTGATGAGGGAAATACGATCCCCTTCATCGCCAGATACCGCAAGGAGGCCACGGGGCAGCTTAACGATGAGCAACTGCGTGACCTGCATGAGAGACTTACTTACCTGCGGAATCTCGATGAGAAGAAGCAGCAGGTGCTTGCGACCATCGAGGAGCAGGGAAAGCTTACCGAGGAACTCCGCAAAGCCATCGAGGAAGCCACCACGATGGTTGCCGTGGAGGATCTGTACCGCCCGTACCGGCCGAAGAGACGCACCCGGGCAACGGATGCGAAGGAAAAGGGCCTTGACGGGCTGGCGGAGATCCTGATCGCCCAGGAGACCGGGAACACCATGGAGACCGAGGCGGAAGCGTTCCTCTCCGAGGAGAAGGGCGTGACGGATGTGAAGCAGGCAATCCAGGGCGCAATGGACATTGTGGCGGAGTCCGTGAGCGATTCCGCGGATTACCGCAACTATATCCGCGACATCACTTTCAAGAAGGGCGTTCTGTTTTCGGAAGCCAAGACGAAGAGCGAAGAGCCCACCGTCTATGACATGTACAAGGAATTTTCCTCGCCGGTGGCCAAGATGACCGGATACCGCGTGCTCGCCGTGAACCGCGGCGAAAACGAAAAGGTTCTTTCGGTACGCATCGAGGCTCCGGAGGAGGACATTTTACGATATCTTGAGAAGCAGGTGATCGTGCGGGACAATCCGAACACGACCCCGTATCTGCAGGAGGCGATCGCGGACGCGTATCAGAGACTGATCGCCCCGTCCATCGAGCGCGAGATCCGGAACAAGCTCACGGAGGACGCGGAGGACGGCGCCATCAAGGTGTTCGACAAGAACCTGGAGCAGCTCCTGATGCAGCCGCCCATCACGGGCAAGGTTGTGCTGGGCTGGGACCCCGCGTTCCGCACGGGCTGTAAGCTCGCGGTTGTGGACGCGACGGGCAAGGTGCTGTACACCAAGGTCATCTATCCCACCGAGCCCCAGAACAAGATCGAGGAATCGAAGCTGATGCTTCGGAAGATCATAAACCACTTCGGCGTGGAACTCATTTCCCTCGGAAACGGAACCGCCTCGAGAGAGTCCGAGAAGGTCATCGTAGAGCTTCTCTCGGAAATCCCGAACCGCGTATCCTACGCGATCGTCAACGAGGCCGGAGCGTCCGTGTACTCGGCCAGCAAGCTGGCAACGGAGGAGTTCCCGCAGCTTGACGTCGGTGCGAGAAGCGCGGCGTCCATCGCGAGAAGACTGCAGGATCCGCTGGCGGAGCTTGTCAAGATCGAGCCGCAGGCCATCGGCGTCGGACAGTACCAGCATGATATGAACCAGAAGAAGCTGGCGGAAAATCTGGGCGGCGTTGTCGAGGACTGCGTGAACCGCGTTGGCGTGGATCTAAACACCGCAAGCGTATCCCTCCTGGAGTATGTCTCCGGGATCAACAAAACGCTTGCCAAGAATATTGTTACCTACCGGGAGGAGAACGGCAGCTTCCAAAGCCGCAAGGACCTTCTGAAGGTTGCAAAGCTCGGGCCGAAGGCCTTCGAGCAGTGCGCCGGGTTCCTTCGCATCCGCGAGGGCAAGGAAGTGCTGGACAACACCGGCGTGCACCCCGAGAGCTATGCCGCGGCCTACGCGCTCCTTACGAAGCTCGGGTATACCGCGGATGACATCGCGGCAGGCGGTGCGAAGGGGATGCGCTCCAAGGTGGGCGACACCGCGGCGCTGGCTGCGGAGCTCGGTGTCGGCGAGATTACCCTTACGGATATCATCGGCGAGCTGGAGAAACCCTCGAGAGACCCGAGAGAAGATATGCCCAAGCCGATCCTGCGGAGCGATGTGCTGGAAATCTCCGACCTCAAGCCGGGAATGATCCTGAAGGGAACGGTCCGCAACGTCATCGACTTCGGCGTTTTCGTCGACATCGGCGTTCATCAGGACGGTCTGGTGCACATCAGCGAGCTATCGGATGAGTTCGTGAAGCATCCGCTCGACGTCGTGAAGATCGGCGACATCGTGGATGTGCGCGTCCTCACCGTGGATGAGAAGCGGAAGAGGATCCAGCTTTCCATGCGCTCGGAGGAGGCCGCCGTGAGGGGCGCTTCCGGCAGCAAAAAGCCTGAGGAGACGAAAAAGGAGAATGCCGGTAACCGCCGTCCCGAAGGGAAAAAACAAGGGGACGGAAGACGCGACAATGCGAATCGGAACGACCGTCGGCCCAATGGAAAGCAGGGCGGACAGAAGCCGATGACCGAGATGGCAAAACTTCTTCAACAGGTTTGGAAGGACTGACCCGGGCAGAAGACCATGGGCAGGACAATTACCTATTGACATAGTCGGTAATTTGCGATATCGTATCACAAACTATAATACAGCGAACGGGTTCCATGGTTCGCAGACGGAAGGTGCAATTATGGCATACAAAAGAGTGTTGACAATCCAGGACATTTCGTGCGTGGGACAGTGCTCCCTCACGGTTGCGCTGCCGATCCTTTCGGCGTCGGGGACGGAGACCTGTATTCTCCCGTCGGCGGTTCTCTCGAACCACACGGCGGGTTTTACCGGATTTACCTTCCGCGATCTCTCGGACGATATGCCGAAGATCAGCGCTCAGTGGAAGAAGGAGAAGATTTCCTTCGACTGTATCTACACCGGATACCTCGGAAGCGTTCAGCAGATCGGGTATGTGCGGGATATTTTCACGGCGCACTGTAAGGGCCTTAAGATCGTGGATCCCGCAATGGCGGACAACGGCAAGCTGTATGTCGGATTTGACGAAACCTACGCCGCGGAGATGGCGAAGCTCTGTTGGGAGGCGGATATCACGCTGCCGAACATTACCGAGGCCTGTATGATGACCCATACTCCGTACCGCGAGGTTTACGACCGTGTTTTTATCGAAGACCTTCTTCGGAAAATGCACGAGCTCGGCGCGAAGACCATCATCCTCACCGGGGTTTCCTACCGTCCGGGATATACGGGCGTCGTGATCAACGTGGAGGGTGTGTCCACCTACTATGAGCACAAGAAGTTGGAGACCGGCTGTCACGGTACCGGCGATGTGTACGCCTCGGCGTTCACCGGAGCGCTGATGCAGGGTTTCAACGAGCAGGAAGCGGCAAGGATCGCAGCCGATTACACGGTGCTCTGTATCGAGAAGACGGTCGGCGACCCGAAGCACTGGTACGGAGTGAAATTCGAGCTGGCACTGCCGGAGTACATCCGGATGCTTGGACTTTGATCATGACAATGAAATAAGCCGCGGATGAGCTGCGGCAGAACGGAGAATACATGGAAGACAAGTTGAATTTATATAACACCCTGACCCGCCGGGTCGAAAAATTCGTCCCGAACGTTCCGGGGAAGGTGGCGATGTACACCTGCGGACCGACGGTGTATCATTTCGCGCACATCGGAAATCTGCGCAGCTACATGATGGAGGATGTGCTGGAGAAGACCCTTCGCTACATCGGCTACGATGTGAAGCGAGTCATGAACATCACCGACGTGGGACATCTCTCCAGCGATGCCGACACCGGCGAGGACAAGATGATTGCCGGCGCCAAGAGAGAGCACAAGACGGTGATGGAGATTGCCAAGTTCTACACGGACGCATTTTTCGCAGACTGTGCAAAACTGAATATCAAGACGCCTGATGTTGTGGAGCCGGCGACGAACTGCATTCCGGAGTTCATCCACATGATCGAGGTGCTTCTTGAGAAGGGATATGCTTACCGCGCAGGCGAGAACGTGTATTTTGACACCTCGAAACTCAAAGAGTATTACGTGCTCACGAACCACAGCGAGGAATCGCTTCTCGAGGGCGTGCGCGACGACGTCGATATCGATACGAACAAGAAGAACAAAAACGATTTCGTGCTCTGGTTCACAAAGTCCAAGTTTGAGGATCAGGCTCTGAAGTGGGACAGCCCGTGGGGCGTCGGTTATCCCGGCTGGCATATCGAGTGCTCCTGCATCAGCATGAAGCACCTCGGGGAGTACATGGATATCCACTGCGGCGGCGTGGACAACATTTTCCCGCATCATACCAACGAGATTGCGCAGTCCGAGTCCTACCTCGGCCACAAATGGTGCAACTACTGGTTCCATGTGCATCACCTGAACGACCGCTCCGGCAAGATGAGCAAGAGCAAGGGAGCGTTCCTGACCGTGTCCGTGTTGGAGGAGAACGGTTACGATCCGCTTGTATATCGAATGTTCTGCCTGCAGTCGCACTACAGAAAGCCTCTTGAGTTCTCCTATGAGGTTATGGACCAGGTGAAGACGGCATATGAGAAACTGCGCCGCCGGATTTCGTCTCTCGGCGCTGCAGCCGCAGAGGGCGGTTCCGCGGTCGTTGAGGCATTTACGAAGGGCGTTGACGCGGTCGCATTTGCAAAGTACCGCGCACAGTTCGAGGAAGCACTCTGCAACGATATCAACACGGCTTCCGCCATCACGGTTCTCTACGATATGCTCAAGGCGGACCTCAGTGACGCCACCAAGTTCGCACTTGCAAAGAGTTTCGACGAGGTTCTCGGCTTAAGCCTTACTGAGCCTCTTCCGGAGACGGAGCCTGCTGCGGACGGCGAGCTTACCGCCTGGATTGAGGAGATGATCGCAAAGCGCGCCGAGGCGAAGAAAGCCAAGGATTTTGCGACTGCGGATGCGATCCGCGGCGAGCTTCTTGCGAAGGGCGTTCAGATCAAGGACACCCGTGAGGGCGTTGTCTGGGAGATTATCTCGCAGTAAAACGGTATCAGTGTCAAAACGATTTTTCGAGGAGAGTATGGACAATAATCCAACGAAAATGAATTCAGCGTCGGCGATTCTTGCGAAAGCGGGAATCGCCGATTGTGATGCGGCCTCGCTTTCGCCGCTGACCCTTGCGTATGTCGGCGACTGCGCGTTTGAGATGGTTGTCCGGACCATTGTGGTGGGACGCGGCGAGCGCACCGTGAACACGATGCACAAGCACACCTGCCGCTATGTCAATGCGGGCGCACAGAAGGAGCTGCTGGAGCTTTTGGCGGAACAGCTGACCGAGACGGAGCAGTCCGTTGTGAGACGCGGCCGCAACGCCAAATCCCACTCCGTTGCAAAGCACGCATCCGTTGCGGATTACCGCAAGGCGACGGGTTTTGAGGCCCTGTGCGGGTACTGGTACCTGACGGGACAGGAGGAACGGATGGTGTCTCTGCTGACGGATGCGATGAAGAAATACGACGGGAAAACGGAAGAGACAAAAGGGTAATGGCCGCAGTGGGACATTTTCCGAAATGAGGGAATACTATGCGATACGAAGAGTTTACAATTGAAGGCCGGAATGCGGTTTTGGAGGCGTTTCGCGCAGGCAAGACCATCGATAAGCTGTTTGTGCTGAAGGGCTGCATGGACGGTCCGATCCAGTCCATTCTCCGGGAGGCGAAGAAGGGGGATACCATCATCAACTTCGTGGAGAAGGAACGGTTGGACCAGATGAGCACAACCGGGCATCATCAGGGCGTGATCGCCAACGCTGCGGCGTACGAGTACGCGGAGGTGGAAGATATCCTCGCGGCGGCGGAAGCCAAAGGGGAAGCTCCGTTCCTGATCATCCTCGACGGGATCGAGGACCCGCACAACTTAGGGGCAATCCTTCGGACGGCCAATCAGGCGGGAGCTCACGGCATTATCATCCCGAAGCGGCGTGCTGTCGGACTTACCGCGGTTGTGGCCAAAACCAGCGCCGGAGCGATCAACTACACCCCGGTGGCGAAGGTGACCAACCTTGTGCGCACCATGGAGGACCTCAAGAAGAGGGGAATCTGGTTTGTCTGCGCCGATATGGACGGCGATGTGATGTACCGCGTCAACATGACCGGTCCCATCGGCCTTGTGATCGGCAACGAGGGAAGCGGCGTGAGCCGCCTTGTCAAGGAAACCTGCGATATGACGGCGTCCATCCCGATGAAGGGGGATGTCGATTCGCTCAATGCGTCGGTTGCCATGGGCGTGCTGGCGTATGAGATTGTGCGGCAGAGAGGCCTTAAGGAGTCCTGAGTGGAGTGTTATCATGGAGATTCGGAAAATCGCCGTAATTCACAATGATTATACCGACAAATTCGGTATCCCGCGCCAGAGCGGCATCGCGAGCGGAGTGGAGAGCCGGATTGTCTTTGAAAAGCCTTACGGTACTGCGGACGCCTTCCGCGGAATCGAGGCTTTTTCCCATCTCTGGCTGATCTGGGAGTTCTCGGAGACCCCTAAGGGGGAATCCTTTCAGGCGACCGTGCGGCCGCCGAGGCTCGGCGGGAACACCCGCGTCGGCGTCTGGGCCACGAGGTCGCCGTTCCGGCCGAATTCCCTGGGCCTTACGGTTGTCAGGCTGCTCCGGGTGGAGGAGACAGCGGACGGACCGGAGCTGATCGTGAGCGGGGCCGACCTGATGAACGGCACGCCGATCTACGATATCAAACCTTATGTGCCCTACGCGGACAGTGTTCCGGATGCCGTGGGCGGATTTGCCGACGAGCACGCGTCCTACCGACTTTCGGTAACGATTCCCGACAGCGTGAATGCGGAGGCCCGGACCATCGGCAAGGATGACCGCTGGCTTAGGGCTCTTTCGGAAGTTTTGGACGCAGATCCCCGGCCGGCTTATCAGGATGACCCGCAGAGACGGTACGGGATGCGCTACGGGGACTGCGAGGTTGCATTCTCCGTTGACGGGGAAACCCTGACGGTACTGGAAATCCGTTCCGCGTCCGTAAAATGACAGTTCTTTCCCCGAAAAAACACTGCCTCGAAAAAGATGCAAAAAGTTCTTGCAAAACCGATGGCCGTGTGTTATAGTAGCCGTTGTGTGATGCTGCCTTGGCTCAGCTGGTAGAGCGTCGCCTTGGTAAGGCGGAGGTCGGCGGTTCAAATCCGCTAGGCAGCTTGCGCGAATAGCGAGACGGCACTGCGCAAAAAAATGCGCAGTGCAAACAAAAGGACACGATTGCGAAACGAATGTTTCGAGAATCGTGTTTTTTTGTTTGCTTAAGGTGCGCTGAAAGCGCACCGTGCTGCGAGCAAACGTACACCGAGCGGGCTTTGCACGCGAGGGGAGCGTTTGCGCAGCAGCGACTGCGCATTTGAATGTTAAGCTCACATGCGCTCATTTTTTGCGGAAACTTCAGAGAAAAGGTAGAAATTTTCCGTAAAATTTGGTAATATAAAGTAATCCCCGAAATGGGGTCTTCGGGTTTACATTTGTCAAAAAGCCGTATTTCGGCGGCAGTATGGGTATTTTTCGGAGAAAGGTGAGTGGGAATCTATGTATTGTATGATCTGCAAGGAAAACAGAGCCGGCGGTGACGGATTGTGTGTCAAATGCCGCTTTAAGATGAATACGCAGAACAAAGATGTCGCCAACGACCTTGAGATTCTGCTTCCGGAAGGCCGCTATGTCGGCAAGGCGCGGAACGGGATCCCGAACGGTAAGGGCGAGCTCACTTACAACGAGCATGATTCCCGGAAGTCGTACAAAGGCGATTTCAAGGACGGAATGCGCCACGGCAAGGGCAAGCTCATTTTCCGTAACGATGCTTACTATGACGGCGAGTGGGTGAATGACAAATACGAAGGCTACGGCGAGGAGTCGCTTCCCGGCGGAAACCTTTTGGAAGGATATTATAAGGACGGCCGCTTCACCAGCGGACGCGTCATCTTCGGCGACGGACGCGAGTATGAGGGTGAGTGGAGCGACGACATGCCCAACGGCATGGGAAAGATGTATTTCCGCGACGGACATGCGGAGGAAGGATACTGGGTCAACGGAATCTGCGCATTTCGCGAGACGCCTACGGAGGAGCAGATCGCACAGTTTCTTGCGGAGCAGGAGCAGCGGGCGCTTGCGGAGAATCCCCTCGAGGAAGAGGAGGACCGCGCATGGCGTCAGCAGAACACCGAGCTTCCGCCGGACGAGTCTTTGGACAGCATTTGGAACACGCTGGCTCGCGAGGAGCTGGCAGCCGTCGAGGAGGATGAGGGGGCACCCCTTCTCTTCGCAGGAATGGAGGATTCGCCGAACATTGCGAAGAAGACTTCCCAGCGTGCGGAGCCCACACGGAAATCCGTTGCGAGACCGGTGTTCCGGGGCAACGGATTTGACGGTTCCGACATGAACGGGGATCTTGAGGATGAGGCGGATGCGCTTGCCAAGCGGATGGCTGAGGCAGCAGCGCAGACATTGGTTGTCCTGGATGACAGCGTGTCGGATATCGATCTGCACGGGGAGCAGAAGCCGGCCGAGGAGGAACTCGGGGAGAGTTTCCAGGATATGGATTTACCGGGGAATACAGCGTCCACGGCACCGGAGAATGCGGTGGATGCGGATATGGAAGACAGCGAGGGGGCTGCAGCAATGATTGAATCCAGTTTTGTTGACACTTCGGATGACAGAAAGGAAAATGCCAATTCGAAGATTTTGAGCGGCATGTACGAGAGCATCGGCAAGCCGATCCCCGAGGAGCTTCGGGAGAAGAAGGTGGAGGAGCCTCAGGTTGACGAGAAGACCTTGGAGGACCGCGCGATGCAGAGTTATTTTGCGAAGCTCGGCATGGTTGCTCCTACGCCTGCAGCGGAGGTGAGCGAAGCTGCGGAGACCGCGGCTGAGACGGCGGAGACCGTTGCGGAAGCTTCTGCCAATGTGGCGGAGACCGTCGCCAAAACGGCGGAAAATGCTGCGGAGACAGCGGCGGAAACGGTTGCTGCTGCGGTGGAGGCCGCAGCGGAGGAGAAACCGCAGGAAGAGAAGAAACCTTATGACCCTGTTACGAAGACCGGGTACCATGAGGAGACCTATGCCAACGGCGAACATTACACCGGCGATTTCGTGAACGGTAAGCGCCACGGCGTCGGCCGCATGGAATACCAGAACGGCGATGTATACGAGGGCGGCTACAATATGGGCAAGCGCCACGGACAGGGCATCATGACCTACGCGGCGGGAAGCCGTTACGAAGGCAACTGGGAGAACAGCATCAAGTCCGGTCAGGGACGTTTCGTCCAGGCCAACGGGGAAGTATACGAGGGCAACTTCGAGGGCGGTACCTTTGAGGGCCACGGTTCCTACCAGTTCAGCAACGGCAACACCTACATCGGAAACTGGAAGGGCGGCAAGCGCGACGGTACCGGTGTGCTGATCTACGCCAACGGCGCAAAGGAAGCGCAGGTTTGGGAAGGCGGCAAGAAGGTCTTCGCGGAGATCGTGGACGATCCGTTCACCGTTGAAGCGGAGGCGGCCGAGGCGGCAGAGACTGCGGAAAATGCAGCTGAGACAGCGCAAACCGCAGAGAATGTTGCAGAGGAAGCCGTACAGACTGCAGAGAATGCTGTTGAGACCGCACAGGCTGCTGAGAATGTGGCCGGGGAAGCTGCACAGACCGCTGAGAATGCGGTCGAGGAAGCTGCACAGACCGTGGAGAACGCGGTGGAGACAGCCGTACAGGCCGCAGAGAACACTGTCGCAGAGGCAGCAGAAGCCGTTGAAGCTGCCGGAAACGAGGCTTCCGAGGCGGTTCAGGCTGCGGAGAATGCTGTGGAGTCTGCTCCGGTCATCGCAGCTCCGGTGAAGGAAACCAAGAGTATCAACTATAAGAGCGGAAACCGTTACGAAGGTGAAGTGGACGACAAGAATCTGCCTCACGGCAACGGTGTGTTCACCTACACGAACGGAAGCAGCTACGAGGGTGAGTTTGAGCACGGAGTGCGCTGCGGATACGGCGTGTTCCGCTGGTCCACCGGCGACAGCTATGAAGGCGGCTGGAAGGATGACAAGAGACACGGAGAGGGAGTCATGAAGTACGCCAACGGGCGTGTCCGCAAGGGTCGCTTTGAGAATAACGAGTATGTCGGCATCTGACGATTATCGGCTGTAACAAAAGTACGGCGCGCCTTATGGGGCGCGCCGTTGCTGAATACAGGGAAGCAAAACAAAGGTGAAACCGGAGAGAGTACGTATGGAGAAGAGGGTGAGACGGCGGATTCGATGCGCCCTGGCCATGTTCGTTTTGGCGGTCATGGTTTTCTTCGGATGCACGAAAACGGATCCCCAGCCCCGGCCGGGGCGTCCTGCGGACTTGATGACGCCGGGTGCCGTGTCCACATCCGCAACGCCGGGGACTACCGCAACGCCTACGCCTTCCCCGTCGCCCACGCCGACACCAATCCGCTCCCGGGACGATTACAGCCTTGAGGAACTGTATGAGAAGATCGACGACACCGTGTACCGGCTTCCCGTCAGCGAATGTTTAAAGAACGGGTATGTGGCGGATATCGATATCAACAATGATTTCGTCTGCGTCGAATTTTTCGGAAACGGACAACTGCTGCAGGACGGGTCAAGGGAATCCGTACAGCGGTTCCTTCTGTTCCATCTGGGAGTTCCGGATATCGTACGCATACGGGATAACACCGACGGGATCTGGGGAAGCCTCCACCTTCTTGAGGACGGGACGGTTGTGATACCGTTAGTGGACAGCGTGATCCTGGAACTGGATATGGACCTGCAGGAAATCCGGCGCTTTGCGGTGCCGGGAGGTTCACTTCTGGGGATTACGGACAATCACGATCTCTGGTTCAAAACCCAGAATGACGACGGCTCATGTTTCCTGGAGAGATATTCCTTCGAAGGGGAGAAACAGCTTTCGTTCCCGTACGAGGATTATGAGATCCGCGCATTTCTGCGCAGTGACGGGGACAACGCCGTATTTTCCGCGTTCCGGGCCGATTATACCGAGTATCAGCTTCGGCTGGACCTGCAGAAAGGAAAGCTGGCTCCGGTTGACGGGATTCACCTGGAGCAGGAATGCTTTGCGGATATGCTGGAGTACTCCACCGATTCCAGGTGGATGTTCGGCGGACTCGACCAGTCCGGCCCGGTGTATTCCTTCGACAAAAAAGACTCCTCGGAGGTTATGGAGGACCTGAAAAACGGGATCGGGGCAACCTCCCAGTGGGTGTTTGGGGACGATAACGATCAGCCGCTTGTCTACTACCGTGTGTACGACATTAAGGAGTGTACGCTCTTAGGGGAGCTCCGGTCGGACTCCTATAAAAGCTATGGATTTTACGGTCAATCCCATCTCACGAAGCGCGGTTATGTCATTTTTGATGTCAGCTGCGGGGAGGGTGATGAGGAGCTGATCCTGTGGGACGTGACCGCGGAGACGCCGCAGAAGGCATCGGGAAGCCGCGTGATCACAGCCGACGAGGAGACGCTTAAACTGCGGGAGAGAGCGGAGCAGATCCGCGAAAAATACGGCGTCCGCATGTACTTCGAAGAGGTTGACATGGCCGGAGGGATGTTCAACAGTTATGCGCTGATCCCCTGCGATGATTACTACCGGTTGTCGGAACTGATGGGGATGTTCGAGGAGTCGATCTCCGGGTTCCCGGACGGGTTCTGGACCGACCTTCTGGCGGACGGGACCAAAAAGTGTGTGCGGTTTTTCCTGTGCGACGGGTTCCAACGGACGGATCTGAGCGGGATCGAGCGGGCGGCTGCGCTGACCAGCACGGCGTACGAGGATATCTGTATGGCGTACGGGTCGAAGTACATGAACCAGTTCCCCGAGACCTTTGTGCACGAGACCATGCATATGATGGAGATCCGCATCCGGAAATACTGCACCGACAATCATCTGGACTTTGAAACGTATTGGACCGAGGAACTGAATTCAAGCAAATACGGATATCACGATGCTTATACGGATGATTCCGGAAAGGACCTTAACGATAACGGAGGAACCTACACGAAGGATCCGAAAAATGCCTGGTTCATCGACGCCTATTCCCGGACTACCGTTCGGGAGGATCGTGCCAGGGTACTGGAAAACCTGTACCTCGGAAACAACTACTATTTCAAGAAAAGCGAGCATCTCCGACTGAAAGCGCAGCATCTCTGCGCGATCATCCGCGCCGCCTTCCCGAGCGTCGGAAACAGCGAGTCCGCAATGCGATGGGAGAGCTACATCGGAGTGCTCGATCCGGCGGAGTACATTGAACTCTACCGGGTGGACGACGGATACAAGGATGATTTCGACCGGTCCGAAACGGAAGAATGAAACAGGAAAACCCGCTCGTGCCGCTGTTGCTGCGGTCCGGGCGGGTTGTTTTTTTGTTCGGTCGAATGGTTTACTCCTCAGGCAGAGTGGCGTCGACGCCGTGGGAAATGTCGTAGAGGTACGGGTTGTATTTTACGACGGTGTTGTATGCGCCGCGGGCGAAGGCCTCAAGCAGCTCGCGGGAGATCAGGCTCTTCTGATAGTGAAGGGCCGAGCGGTAGAGAACGATTCCCTTCTCCGGGGAAAAGTCGAAGGTGGAGCCGTACATGCGGTCGTAGTTTAAACTGCAGACAGCCTTGGCAAAAGCGTCGCGATATTGCTCGTCCACGGTGTAGGGCATGCGGGAGTACAGCGTCAACAGCTGCGAGCTCGGGTGGATCGCAAAGCGGAACGCGACCTCGAAGGGTTCCGCGTCCACGTTAAAGTTGATCTTCAGCGCCTCATCGTCGCACTCGAAGTTTTGCACCAAAGCGGAGACCACCTGTTTTAAAGACTGAAATACGCGTGAGGAGTCCAGTTCTTCCTGGGATGTTGCCATATCGTTCTTCCTTTCGGTTGGGGTAGTATTTCTGTGGGCCGGTCAAAATTTCCGTGACGATCAAAGGAATCCGAGAGTGTGCTTTGCGTTCAGTTTCTCGGAAAATTCTCCCTCGGACGCCGCCTGGCGGAAGTCATCGGAGGTGATCTTTATGCTGTCAAGGGAATCCAGCTGGGAGCGGATAGCCGCCTTGGACCAGGTGCGCTCGTAAAGGTTGCGGACAAACCGGGCGTTGGCGAAATCATGGGAATCGATATAGTGCTGGTCGAGGGACTGGAAGAAGTTGGCTGCAGTCTGCTCGAGGTCAGGCGCGTAGGCAAAATGCTTTCTCACCATCAGCATGAAGATTTCCGTCAACTGCTCCTTGCTGTAACTCGGAAAATCAATCTGGTAGGGCATGCGGGAGCGAAGACCTGCGTTGCCTGCCATCAGCTTATCCATATCATCGCGGTAACCGGCCATGATCACGACCATGTCGTCGCGATGGTTTTCCATCTCGGAGATCAGCGTCGCCAGAGCTTCCTTGCCGTAGTCGGAGTTGCTCTCGCCGCTGTACAGTGCATAGGCTTCGTCAAGGAAGAGTACCGAGCCGTAGGCGTCGCGGCAGATCGCAGCGGTCTTCGGAGCGGTCTGGCCGACGTATTCGCCACAGAGGTCGCGGGACATATACTCGAAGAAGTAACCGTTTCGAAGGATACCGTTCTCCGCGAAAATGCGGCCGAGGATACGCGCCACGGTGGTCTTGCCGGTGCCGGGAGCGCCGGTGAAGCGCATGTGCAAAGTCGGGCGATCCACCGATTTGTCCTTGAGGGCGTATTTCACCTGGGAAACGATCTCACGGATCCGCTCGGTGATGGATTCCATTCCGATGAGCTCCGCAAGCTCGTCAAATCCGGAGCGCTTGTGCTCCTGATAGGTCGATGAGAGCGGCAGAATGTCTTCCTTGCTGATGACGTTGGAGTCAGCTGCCGATGCCTCAGCAGGTACCTCTGCCGATGCCTCAGCAGGTGCCTCTGCAGGTGCCTCAGCAGGTGCCTCAGCAGGTGCCTCCGCCGGTGTCTCTGCAGGTGCCGCGGGATCCTCCGGAGCGCCTGCTTCGTCCGTTGCTTCGGCGGCCTTGGCGTCCGCTAAGTGCTTCAGCCACAGCATCTCGCATACGATTTTCCGGACCGACTGCATTCCGTAGAAACGGCCGTCGCTTTTCTCCTCGGCGATCCGGGAGAAGAAGACGTCCCAGGCGGCCTCGTCGACGGCATAGGAATACTCGCCGAGGGCGAGGATCGCACCCTGCTTCAACTGATCGTTGGTATAGGGCGGCACGGAGATCGTGCGGAGGTAGAGAATGTCGCTGATGGTATCCCCGAGGGATTTCAGGGCATTCGGTTCAATATAGGAAACGCGGAACGCGAAAATGTAATCGCTTTCAAAGGGGAGCAGCTGCCGAAGGAACGTCTTCAGATCGCCCAGACGGGAGCGCTCGGTGAATGCGCGGATATCGAAGCAGACCAGACGGTTGCGGTTCTCCAGCTTTCCGAGAGCGGTGATCGCATCGAAAGGAGAGGTGAAACCGTCCTCGGTGCGAACCCCGAGACGCACCTCCTGTACGGGATTCTCGGTACAGAACGGGAAGAGCTCAAGCGCGGTTATGAAATCCACGAAGGTGTTCAGCATCGTCGTGAGACCGGCTCCGTCATTCACGGAGAAGAGGTAGTTCTGATGCTGGAAGCTGATCTGCGTGTTGTGGCTGCGGATCTGCGGAGCAACGCTGGCGATCTCGCGGCACAGCTTTTTGAATTCATCCCAGCCGATCAGGGAATCGAAGTAGGAGATCGGCGGAACGTCCGTGCTCTGGCCTGCGTTGGTCATGGCCAGCATGACCTCCGGATACACGTAGTACACGGAGTTGGAGGACTCGTGAATCTGCCGTCCGTTGGCGAGATCGAACTCCTCCTGAAGGACGGTGTTGATCTGCTGAGCCGTCTGCTCAACTGCACCGTTTTCCAGGGAAAATGTGATCAGGGCATAGTCCTCGTGTTCCACCTTAAGGCTATCCCCGAACAATCCCATCAGCTTGTCCTTGACGGCTTCCACCGGAAGCTTTTCCCCGTCACGCTTACTCAGCACCCAGTTCTGGTCAAATTCTATCTTTCCGTCGAGCATAATCAGCATACCTCCGCACGAATCAATTCGCCATATTATACCATACCACAGCGGGGAACACAACTATTATAAGGCAAGCGCTTTTCCTTTACTTATGGACAGAATCATGGTATTATCTATTTTGTGTACGCACTCTGCAAATATCGATAATCCAGGCAGAAACAGGTCGGTACACAAAAAGGAGATTACCAATGATTAATTCCATGATTCTCGATCTTAACAGAAACGGCTCTGCAATCCGCGCGATGTTTGAGGAAGGCGCGAAGATGGCGAAGGAGTTCGGAAGGGAAAATGTCTACGATTACAGCCTCGGCAACCCCAGCGTGGTTCCGCCGACGGAGATCCGCGAGACATTATTGGACATTGTTGCCCACGAGAACGAGAACGTGCTGCACGGCTATATGAACAATGCGGGCTTTGAGGATGTGCGCGGCGCGATCGCGGAGCATCTCAACAAGGAGTTCGGCACCGCATTTTCCGCGAAAAATATTCTGATGACCGTAGGCGCTGCCGGCGGTTTGAATGTCATCCTGAAGACGTTGGTGAACGCCGGTGACGAGGTCATCACCTTCTCGCCGTTCTTCGGAGAGTACCGCAACTACGTGAGAAACGTGGGCGGCGTTTTGGTTACGGCGGCTACGGATCCGGATACGTTCCTTCCGGTTCCCGAGGTGCTTGCTTCCGTGATCACCCCTAAGACCAAGGCCCTCATTGTGAACACCCCCAACAACCCTACCGGCGTTGTGTATTCCGAGGATGTCATCGTAAGCATCGCGGATGTTCTGCGTGCGAAGGAAGCGGAGTACGGCACCAGCATCTATCTGATCTCCGACGAACCGTACCGCGAGCTGGTCTATGACGGAGTGACGGTTCCGTATCTGACGAAGTACTACCACAACACGGTGGTCGGGTACTCCTACAGTAAGTCCCTTTCCCTTCCGGGCGAGCGCATCGGTTACCTGGTGCTCCCAGACGAGTTGGACGACGCGGATGAGATCATCCCGGGCGCTTCGGCTGCGAACCGCGTGCTCGGCTTCGTGAACGCTCCGTCCCTGATCCAGAAGACCGTGGGACGCTGCCTCGATGCGAAGGTCGACGTGGAAATCTACAACAGAAACCGCGAGCTTTTGTACAACAAGCTCCGCGAGTACGGCTTCTCCTGTATCAAGCCCCAGGGTGCGTTCTATCTGTTCGTGAAGGCACCGGACGGTGACGATAAGGCATTTGTCGCGGCTGCCAAGAAGTATCACATCCTGATGGTGGCCGGCACGGGCTTCGGCGGACCGGGCTATGTGCGCCTTGCGTACTGCGTGTCCTACGACATGATCGAGCGGTCCCTTCCGGGCTTCAAGGCTCTTGCACAGGAGTACGGACTGTAAAAACTATGAGACTATGAAAGTGTGGAAATATGGGAAACTGGCAGGATAATGTGCGCCGCGTCGTTCCGTACGTTCCGGGGGAACAGCCGCAGCGCCCTGTGATCAAATTGAATACCAATGAAAATCCGTACCCGCCGTCGCCGGCAGCGGTTGCTGTTCTGCAGGCGGCCGACGGTGCGGCATTCCGGAAATATCCGGACCCGACGGCCGCGGAGCTTGTGAACGCAATCTCCGATGTGTACGGCGTTCCGGCGGATCAGGTTTTCGTCGGCGTCGGTTCGGACGATGTGCTCGGCATGTCGTTTTTGACATTTTTCGCGAGCGACAAGCCCGTGCTGTTTCCGGACATCACATATTCCTTCTACGATGTCTGGGCGGAGCTGTTCCGCATTCCGTACCGTCAGATTCCGCTGACGGAGGACTTCCGGATCAATCCGGAGGATTATAAGACGGAAAATGGCGGCATCGTGATCGCGAACCCGAACGCCCCGACTTCCGTGGCGCTTCCGACGGAAGCGATCCGCGGGATCCTTGAGGCAAACCGGGATTCGGTGGTCATCATCGACGAGGCTTACATTGACTTCGGCGGGGAGAGCGTTCTTCCGATGATTTCGGAGTTCGATAACCTTCTGGTCGTGCAGACCTACTCAAAATCCAGAAGCGGTGCCGGCATGCGTGTCGGCTTTGCGATGGGCTCGAAGGCGCTGATCGACGCCATCAAGGCGGTAAAGTTCGCATACAATTCCTATACGATGAGCACGCCGATGATCCAGGCCGGTGCGGCTGCGATGCGGGATGCAGCGTATATGAAGAAGACCACTGCGGCGGTCATCGCCACGAGAGAGGCGTTTAAGCCGCGCCTGGAGGCGCTGGGCTTTACGATTCTTCCTTCCGCGACGAACTTTTATTTTGCGACGCACAACCGTGTGCCTGCCAAGGTAATCTTCGAGGAGCTCAAGAAACGGGACATTTTCGTCCGCTACTGGAACAAGCCCCGCATCGATAATTACCTTCGGATCACCGTGGGAACCGATGCGGAGATGGAAACGTTGATTGCCGCGCTTACGGAGATCCTGACTGCGTATTAATATGTTATGAACCAAAGAAACTACCAAAGAGAGCTGGAGGAATTGCTTGCAAAGGTCGACGCAGGAGATCATGTGCCGACCTTGCTTCTTCATGCGTGCTGCGCGCCGTGCAGCAGTTATGTGCTGACGGTCCTGGCGGATCATTTCCATGTGACGATCTGTTACTACAATCCGAACATCACCGAGCAGAAGGAGTTTGACAAGCGGGCGGAGGAGCTTCGCAGGCTTGTGCGCGAGCTGCCGGTAAAGTATCCGGTGGAGGTTATCGTTCCGGAGTACCGTCCCGAAGAATTCTACGAGGTTGCAAAGGGGCTTGAGAATGAGCCTGAGCGGGGAAAGCGCTGTGAGGCGTGCTTCCGGCAGAGGCTTCAGTACACCGCGAGGATGGCTGCGGAAAAAGGAGCGGAGTATTTTGCGACGACCTTGACCATCAGTCCCCAGAAGGATGCGGCGCTTCTCAACCGGATCGGGGAGGAGGCGGAGGCATTGATCACAGCAGAGGAAGAAGGCAGGGCGCCGAAGTATCTCGCCTCCGATTTTAAGAAGAAGGGCGGTTATGCGGAATCCGTGCGGCTTTCCGAGGTGTACGGGCTGTACCGCCAGAACTATTGCGGATGCGCATTTTCCAAGAGAGACGCACTGCTGCGGGAGCAGCGGGACCAGCCGGTGCAGGGGGGAGCATGAGCGACAAAAGGGAAGACAGTTGGGATTACATCGAATACTTAAGCATGGTTTCCGGTGAGAAAAAAGCGTTGGCGATGACGTGGTGGGGTGCCGCGCTCGGCGCTTTCCTGATCGCGATGATCGCTGCTGTTGCGGGTCTGACTGAAAAAATGCCTTCCGGAGGGGCCATCGCATTCGTCGTGCTCTGTATTCCGGCGGCAATCATTGCGGCTTACCGTGCCATCGCCGTCGGTGACGAGAAGGAAGAGATCCTCAGCAAATTGCGGATCCGCTGTCTGCAGTACGCTGCGGACGGGATTCTTGCGGAGTGTGAAAAGACGGCGGAGGAAGATGCCCTGCGTGCGGAGGATATTATGGATGTCCTCCGGGTCGGTCTGTCCGAGGAGGTTCTTCTCACCAATCAGATCGAGGGAGTCTGCTTCGGCGGAGCGCGGTTCCGGAGGGCGGATGTGACGCTGCACAAACCGTCGAAAAACGATACCGGGTACAATCGATACGGTAAGGAAAATGAAAAGTATTACGCCTGGACCGTCTACAAAACCGTGAAAAAGATCCGGGAGCCCCTCGTAGTGCAGTCGTGGGAACAGCGCAACCTGTTCTTCTTCGACGGCGCTTATGAGGAGTTTGAGACCGAGGATATGGAATTTAACGGAAAATTCTTCTGCGCCTGCGACAACGGGAGTGAAGCGTTCTACGTGCTGACGCCACCGGTCATGAACGACCTCACCGTCGTCTACGAGAAGGAAGCCCATGCCGGTAAACCGTTTGTGACATTTTTCTTCCGGAAAAATGAACTTCATGTCTTTGTTCTGCGGGATACTCCGCACTTCGATTTCGATGGGGACGAGGAGATTGATATCAAAGCCGATATCGCGGACATGCGGAGCGAGTTCGAGGAGATTTCCGGAAACTCCGAACTGCTGGAAGCTTGTATACAGGAAGAGAATTAGAAGTCTAATCAATTGTTAACAATTTGTTAAATCGTACTCAAAGATATGGTAAATCAAATTTACATGTGGTATAATGGCGCAAATCGAAAGGAGGAACCGTGTTGACCGAGTGGGCCGCACGGGAAAATATTATGACAAGATATTTAATGATCAACGCGTTAGACGGGGCCGCAATGGTAGGAGTTATCATCGGTGCAATCGTTTTTGTGTTACTGATTTGGTATATTTCGACTCTCAACGGTCTTCGTCAGACAAAGGTTAAAATCCGGGAGGCTGTCTCCGGAATCGACGTAGCGCTTACCAAGCGGTACGATGTTCTTACCAAGATGGTAGATGTTGCAAAGTCCTATGCGACCTTTGAGAAAGCTACCATCCTCGAAGCGATCAAGCTTCGCAGCGGCATGAGCATGACCGAGCGCAACAAAGCGTCCGAGGCTATGACACAGGCAGCGAAGGAACTGAACTTCCTCGCGGAGAATTATCCGCAGCTGCATGCAAACGAGAACTTCCGCCAGCTGCAGGTTGCGATCATGGATGTGGAAGAGCATCTTCAGGGTGCGCGCAGAGCTTACAACAGCAATGTGTCGCTTTTGAACCGCAAGATCGTTTCCTTCCCTACCAGCATCGTTGCAGGTATGGCAGGCATCACGCAGGAAGAGTTCTTCCAGGCAGAGGACAGCAAGCGTGCTGACGTGAATGTGAACATCACGATCTAAGGAACAAAAATCGTTCAGCCTTCGCGTCTGCGGGGGCTGAACGATTGTACAAAAGAGGAAAGCATTGCGCAGCGTACCGGGTCCGTTGACGAATGTCGGCGTGAAATCCCCGGGGAGCTGCGTGAAAGGAATACAATTGATGAGAACAAACTGGGGAGAAGTCGAGCAGAAGCAGAACAGCGTTCGGCTTTATGCTCTGGTAGCCATCGTTCTGACGTTTGGCGGTTTATTTTTCGGGGTCTATGCAGCGTACAGCATCAATCCGTTTCTGCTGCTGGCTGCCATGATTCCCGCGGGGCTTGTGTGGTGGCTGTTTTACAAACAGCTGAAAGGATATAAGGAAAGTTACAAAGAGACTGTAGTGAAATCTGCGGCGGAAGGAATGTTTGACCGGTATCATTATATTCCGGACATGGGATTCCAAAGCTCGGAGATCAAGGAGACCGGCCTTATGAGCCTCGGCAACATCTACAAGAGCGAGGACACGGTAGCCGGTACTTACAAGGGCGTGGATTTCCGCCGTGCCGACATGTATATTGCTCAGTATGTGAGCACCGGCAAGGGAGGATACACGATCGTGTATCTGCTGGGAACCTGGCTGTCATTTGCCTACAACAAGAAATTCGTCACGGATCTGCAGATCATGACGAAGGGATTCCACTATTCGAACAAAAAGAAGGGGCGCTTCTTCACGAGGGCCGATGAGCGCAGACATTCCTTTGAGACGGAAAATATGGAGTTCAACCAGAGCTTTGAATGCAACTGCCAGCTGGACTCGGAGGCGTTTTACCTGTTGACCCCTCGCGTTATGGAGATGCTGCTCCTGTTGAAGAGCGAGTTCGGTTGCGATTTCATGGTCGGATTTGTGAAGAACCGGCTGCATTTTGCGATCAATTCCGGGAAGAACCATATGGAGCCTCCGGTATTCGGAGATCTCAGTATGGAGCGTGAGGTGGAAAAAGTAAGACGCGAGCTTCGACTGATCACGGTCATCGTGGACACGCTGGATCTCGACCGGAAAGTTTTTGTCGAATAAAACGATATTTAATCGAAAATGCGCAGCACTGTGTGCAGGGAGTAAATAAGAAAGTGTAAGAATAACGCGTACGACGGAGGAATAAGGCGATGGAAGATGCCTTTCAGGAGTTGCTGGACCTTGGCAACCGTATCAAAAAGAGAGACCGGCTCAGTATTCTGGCGGCAGTTATCGGCGTTGTAGTGACCATTCTCCTGTATGGAACACCGTTCTTCGGGATCGGACTGTTGATCTGTGCGGCTGCGTTGATAGTCATGTTCGTGACCAACGCGAAGCTCGGAAAGCAGTACAGGGAACTCTACAAGAAAACGATGATCGACCGTGTGGCGAGAGAGTATTTTTCGCAGTATGAGTACCTTCCGAAGATCGGTTTCCAGAAGGATTATCTCAGAAGTTTGGGAATTATGTCCTTCGGAAGCGATTTTTGGAGCGAAGATACCATAAAAGGCGTTTACAATAACGTATCATTTACGAGAGCGGATGTCTACATCGCCGATACGTCCACGGATTCCGACGGAAACAGTTCGACTACGGTGTATTTCCGGGGACAGTGGCTGGAGATCAATCCCAACAAATCGTTCCGGACGGATCTTCAGATCATCCAGAAGGGTTTCGGGTTTACGAACCGCAAGAAGGGGATCTTTACGAGGAAGGAAGAGCGGAGACATGTTCTGGAAACCGAGGACATGGAATTCAACAAGCGCTTCCAGTGCCTCTGTCAGAATGACTCCGAGGCGTTCTATCTGCTGACACCGACTCTCATGCAGGCGATCATGCGTCTCTCGGAAGTATTGCCGTATAAGATGATGATCGCGTATGTCAATAACTCGCTGCATGTGCTTGTGGATACCCACAGGGACTCCATGGAACCGTCGAAACCGAACAACGGGAATTTCGATCGTCAGATCGCGGATATCCGGCAGGATATGGAGATCATTGTGAACATAATCACCGGACTTCTTGTGGATCGTGAACTTTACCAGACCGGAGCGGCGCTGCAGCAATAAAAATTCTTATTGCAGAGGGAGAGTGCCATGAAGAAGGTATGGGTTCGAAGGTGGTTGGCTGTTGCGGCGGTTGTAGCGGTAGTGTTTTTATCAAGGGGGCTTTTTCGGACAGTCGTAAGGCTCATAAATCAAAGCAGGGAATACAACACCAAGTGTTTCTATTCCAACATTGCGGACGCTGATGCAACTCATTTTCTGCTGCCGCAAGCGGAAGAGACCAAATATGTAATTTTTGACCATGTGGAGTGGACTCCGGATAGGCATTATCGGACTTACAGCAAGGAAGATATCGAACCGTATATCGATACCCTGCAGCAGGCCGGATATCAGCTGCAGCGGTTTGAAAAAACATACAATACTGAATATTATGAATATGATTCCGATACGGATTCCGAGGTAAAAGTACATAAAGAGCATACCAGCCATGTGGTGGTTGCGGCTTTGGACGGAAAATACATTTATATTTCGTCATATTTGGGTGGCTGTTCCGTATATCTGTATGAGACACAGGCTGCACCGGAAGGAGGGGTTTTCCCGGAGGAGGCTCTCGAGATCATTCGAACTCCGGAAAAGTGCGTGGATCCTGCCAGAGTTCGCTATGTTCCGGAGGAATGCCCCGCATCTCCCGTACAGGAAGTTCTGTTTAGCCCCGTGGATGTAACGCCGGAGGGGATGTTCGAAAAAACCGGCGCACAGGTTTTTATGGTACTTACGTATGAGAAGGATGAACTTCCGGATCAGAGATATTTTATTGTGCGCTACGGATGCGCCTATGAGTGGAACGGAAGATCTTCGGCAGCGTTTCTGGATGTCACCGGCGACGGTAACACGGAGCTGTGTCTGATCGACTATGGCGGCGATAGATCGACCGAAGAGGGCTGGGTGATGTATGAGTGTTTCTCCGCATTCCCGAAACCCGGGAAAGACGGACTCCCCAAGGAATATACTCTCTTTGCGGGAGATCCGGATTTCGAGTTGGATAAGGATGATTTTCACATAATCCATCCCTTTTCATGCTTTGTCGACCCGGACGATCCGTGTGTGGTCGGAATGGACCAAAAGCAGTACGAACTGACCTTTTCCCTGGGGCAGCTGGTCCTCAAGGGAAAGGATAGCTGGAAGACAATCCGCAGCAACAAAGATATTGACAAGTAAGTGTCAGGATAAATAATAAAAAAGCGGTATGCTGTTTCCTTGGGAAACGGCATACCGCTTTTTTTCGCTATGTTCGCTTGGTTAATCGGTCAAACTGTCATCGGACGGAACTGACCAGCTCCTTGAGAACTGCGGCAGCGACGTCGCCCG
The DNA here is from genome assembly GCA_017962105.1 of Lachnospiraceae bacterium. Classification (GTDB taxonomy): domain Bacteria; phylum Bacillota; class Clostridia; order Lachnospirales; family Lachnospiraceae; genus ISDg. The sequence goes on along the minus strand of JAGCVY010000077.1, from coordinate 34,356 downwards.
CCGCGCTGCTTCCCGTGCCGCCGTGCTCAAGATAGACGACAAATGCATAAGGCATGTCCTCGTCGGTCGTGAAGCCTGCAAACCAGCAGTTGGAGGCACCTTGTGCCTGAGAGACGGTGCCCGATTTGGCGGCGATCCCGCAGGGGAACCGGTCCTTGCCGTAGGTTAAGCAGACGTCGTCAATGAGGGCGCTTCGAAGATATTCGGCGGTTTCCGGTTTCATCAGTTCGTCTGTCGTAACCACATCCGGAGTGCGGATGGTATTTCCCTTCCGGTCGCAGACCCCCTTCACGGTGTTCGGAACCGCCGCGGTACCGCCGTTTGCAATGGCTGCGTAGTACACTAAAAGACTGCAGGGGTTTACCTGGTCGTGGTACAGACCCACGCCGGCGTAGCCGAGCTGGTAATCGTAAATTCCGCTGAAGCGGAAGGTGCTTCGGGCGGTTTTTATGTTTCCTACGGTATAGGAATCCGTCAGGCCGGCGCGCTGCATACACTCGGCAACGGTTTCCGGGCCGAGCTTTACGGCGAGCACCGCGTAGGCGCAGTTGCAGGAGTTTGCAAGGGTTTTCCCGAGAGACTGTGTGCCGTGAACCTTCGGACATTTGACGTAGCCGTCGCCGAAACGGACGATCCCTTTGCAGTTGTATTTCCAGTCGGTGAGAGGGCCATCCTGTGACGGATCGAGGTGCGAGGCCTCGAGGCCGGCTTCCAGTGCGGCCTGCAGGATCAGAGGCTTCAGCACGGAGCCGGGCGTCGCCGTTGTGGAGAGAAAGCGGTTCAAGTAAACGCCGGAGTAACTCGGATTGTCCTCCAGATCCTCGGGGATATCAGCGGGATCGTAGGTCGGTGTGGAGACAAGAGCGAGAATCTCCCCGGTCTTGTAATTGTATACACAGACGGTGCCGTTTCGGTTCTTGAGAGCCTTCAGGGCAGCCGCATTCAGATCCGCGTCGATGGAGAGCACAACGGTATTGCCGGCTTCGTCCACCGAGGCGATGCCTTTCGCAGGTTTGAAAGAAACCAGATCGTCACGCATGGTGGCAAGCGCGGAGACACCGATCTTTCCGTAGGGGTCGCCCACGACGTGAAGCGTCGCTTTGCGGATCGTCTCGTCCGCATTGTAACACCGCTCGCCGCCGGATACGTAGGAGAGCACCTTTCCGTTGCGGTCGGTGACGGTTCCGGTGAGGAGCACATTTTCAGACGAATAAAGATGCCGGTTGTATGCCGTGAGGAACCATTTCGATGCGTTCCGCCGATAGGTGTTCAACAGGATCAGAATACCGATCAGGAACAGCCCGAGAACGATGGAGCAGAGGGCGATGCGGGAGCGTATTTTCCTCATTGGTCATCACCTTCTTCCTCAGGGGAATCCACGCAGGATTCCGCCTCCGGGAACTCCTCGTCCGCCAGCGCTCCGAGTCTGCGGCGCTGCTCGCGGTAGGATCTCCGGTATACGAAACTGGCCCCCGGTCTGGTGTCGGCCGCCTTCAAGAAGGCGATCAGGCCCCAGGAGAGAAGCATGGAGGAACCTCCGTTGGAGACAAAGGGGAACGTCACGCCCGTGAGGGGCAGGAGGTCTGTGCAGCCGAACACGTTGAGTGCGGTCTGGAAAATGAGCATCGTGGTCGCCGAGCACGCGGCGATCATATAGAAGGACGACCGGCAGGACATGGCGGAGCGGATGGCAAATGCCGACAGGGCAATGATGCACAAAACCGCGAACACCGCCGTGATCAGGCCGCATTCCTCACACATCATTCCGAAGACAAGGTCGGTGTCCGCAGCTGCCACACGCTTGAGGAAACCGCCGCCCGGGCCGGTCCCGAGCAAGCCTCCGGAGGAGATGGCCGTCAGCGTACGCGCCTGCTGGTATCCGCCTGCGGAGGAATACTCCATGGCATGGCGCCAGGTGGAAAATCTTGCCCAGATGTAGGGCTTGGCCACGAGGGCCATGGCTCCTGCGGATACGGCGCCGCCGAGCATGAGAAGAAGCGTCGCAAAATCGCCCGACCGCAGGAAGGAGATCACCAAAAACGTCACAAAGAAGACCGACGCGGTTCCGAAGTCGTTCATCATCGCAAGACTTAAGATCATAGCGAAGGAAAGGACCAGAAAGAGGCTCAGGTTGCGCTTTCGGAACAGACGGTCCAGCGTGGCGGAACCGGCGAACACGTAGCACAGCTTGGCAAGCTCGGAGGGCTGAAAACTGAACCCGCCGATGCGGATCCAGTTGGTCGCTCCGTTTTTGAGACTTCCGAGAAGAAGGGCGCTGGCGATCAACGCCAATGCGATTCCCGCCATAATCCAGCGGTAGTAACGACGTATCTTATCCAGATTACTGAGCAGCCGGCCCATAAAGAGCATCAGCACGATGCCGAGAGGCACCGACAGAAGCTGCTTCGGCAGAAGGGTCCACTTGCTGGATGTGGTGACGGAGAGACAGATGGAAGTCAGGTAGAACGCAATGATCTCCAGCTCAAAGCCGGTGATATGCCAAAGGCGCATCATCGTAAAATACACCCACATAAGCAGGGTGTACCCGAGAAACACCATCACGATCGTGTAGGTCGCCTGAGCGTTTTTCTCGATGCAGAGCTGCAGACAGAGCATTCCCTGAAGGATCGTGAGCAGAAGAAGCGAGGTCCACGGCGGGAGCGGGCGCACGATGCGGCGCTGTCTCAGGACTTCCGCCTCCTCCTCGGAGGCGACGATGCGGAATGTCATATCCGCCTTGCCGAAGGTTACGGTGTCCCCGTCATGCAGGGCGAACGGTTCCGTGACTTCCGTGCCGTTGACAAACGTTCCGCGCTTGGAGTCGATGTCATAGACGGTCCATCCGCCCTTGCCGTTGCCCGAGAGCGTTGCGTGGATACGGTCCACCGAGCGGTCGGAAAGAACGACGTCCGCGTTGCCCGTGCGGCCGATCAGCGCCTCCAGATGATTGATCGGATAGGAAGTTCCGTCCGCTGCGACCAGCCGGGCGAAGATTTCCTTCTTCCGGGGCAGCGAGAAGAGCGACAGAAATGCGCCTGAGAGGATCAGAAAGGAGAGGACCGGCAGGGTGTACCGGACCAACTCCGTAAAGCTCCCCGTAAGATGCGGTGAGCTGTCCAAAAACGACTTCAGTAATGTTGTTAAAGCATGCATGAATGTTCCTCCCCCAAGGTTCCGAGTCATGCGTTGCAGCCACGGCCCGAGGGCATTGAAAGCTGCGCCGCCGGTACATTTTCCGGCGAATTATCCCCTGTAGTATACCATAAACGGCGTTTTGAGGCAAGAAATGCGGAAAATGGCCCCGCGGAACGCAAGTTTTTTTCGAAAAATGAAGTATTTTCCGCGGGTTTGTGATATAATGACAAATACCATTTATGATGGGCGGAGTGTTATGTCGCGCGGGATCGTACGGTGCGGCTGCAGTTCCGTTAAGCGCGTATGCGGAAAGGGGTGTGGCTGTATGGCAGGCAATATACGAATGATGCTGGAGGAACGGGAGCACCGGATGCTTCGCCCCTGTGCCTCGCACTCGGATCAGTCCCTGGGAAGGATCCGCGAGGAAGAACAATGCGATATCCGTACAGTGTTTCAGAGAGACAGGGACCGCATCATCCACTCGAAGTCCTTTCGCCGTCTGAAGGATAAGACGCAGGTGTTCCTGACGCCGGACGGCGACCACTACCGGACGCGCATGACGCATACCCTGGAGGTTTCGCAGATTGCGAGATCCATCTCCAAGGCGCTTCTCTTGAACGAGGACCTCACGGAGGCGATCGCCCTGGGACACGATCTCGGGCACACGCCTTTCGGACATGCGGGGGAGCGGGCCTTAAACCGTGCCTGTCCTCTCGGGTTTGAACATAACGAACAAAGCATCCGCGTCGTTTCCATCCTGGAGAAAGACGGGCAGGGGCTGAACCTTACCAGGGAGGTGCTCGACGGCATTCTGAACCATCAGACCGAGGGGCATCCGTTCACTCTGGAAGGCCGCGTAGTACAGCTTGCGGACAAGATGGCGTATGTAAACCACGACATTGACGACGCCATCCGCGGGCACATTATCCGGGAGGAGGATATCCCCTCCGAGCTGACGGATCTGCTGGGACATTCCTTAAAGGAGCGGCTCAACACGCTGGTGCACGACGTCGTGATGCACAGCGTGGACCGCGACGAGATCGTGATGTCCGATGAAATCCGCGAAGCGTTCCAGAAGCTTCGGGAATATATGTTTGCAAACGTTTACACCAACCCGGTGGCCAAGGGACAGGAGTATAAGGCGGAGCGCCTGGTGGAGCTTCTGTACGGCTACTACGCGGAGGATACCGGGCGGCTTCCGGAGGAATTCCGCAACCTGATCGACCGCGGTGAGCGGTTGGAGCGGGTGGTTGCAGACTATGTTGCGGGGATGACGGACAAATTTGCCGTCATGACCTATGAGGAACTGATGATACCTAAGGCTTGGGGAGTATATTGATGCGTTATCCGGATGAAGTCATCGATGAAGTGCGGAGCCGAAACGACATTGTCTCCGTGATCGAACAATATGTGACGCTGAAGCGGGCCGGCTCCGGCTATCAGGGGCTGTGTCCCTTCCACAGCGAGAAGACGCCGTCCTTCCACGTCACGCCTTCGCGGCAGATGTACAAATGCTTCGGCTGTCAGAAGGGCGGGAATGTCTTCACCTTTATCATGGAATATGAGAATGTCTCCTTCCCGGAGGCACTGCGGATCCTGGCCGATCGCGTGGGATACCAGCTGCCGAAGATCGCGGAGTCCGAGACAAGCGCGGAGCTGCGCACGAAGCGGGAGCGGATGCTGTCCCTGTACAAGGAGGCCGCAGAGTATTATTACAAAAAGCTTCGATCGGACGCCGGCAAATACGGAATGGAGTATTTTACGGGGCGGAAACTGACCCCGGAGACAATGCGGCAGTTCGGCCTCGGCTACAGCGACGGACGATTATACAACGAACTCAAGGGACGTTACGACGACCCATTCCTTCGGGAGAGCGGGCTGTTCACATTCCGGGAAAACGGGGGTGCCGGGGACAAGTTTTTCAACCGCGTAATGTTTCCGATCTTTGACAACAACGGCAAGGTGATCGCCTTCGGCGGGCGCGTCATGGGGGACGGGCAGCCGAAATACTTAAACTCACCGGAGTCGCTTATATTCAATAAAAGCCGGAATCTCTACCACCTGAATCAGGCGAGGAGAAGCCGGCGGGGATACCTGATCCTGTGCGAGGGATACATGGACGTCATCTCCCTCACGCAGGCGGGATTTGACAACGCCGTGGCGACCCTCGGTACCGCGCTCACGGAGCAGCAGGCCCAGATCCTTGCACGGTTTACGAAGGACGTGGTGCTGACCTACGACTCCGACGGGGCGGGACAGAAGGCCATTGACCGGGCGATCCCGATCCTCTATTCCGCCGGGATCCGGGCGCGGGTTGTAGATATGTCGCCCTACAAGGACCCCGACGAGTTCATCAAGAATCTCGGGGCCGAGGAGTACGAGAAGCGGATCAGGGATGCGCGCTCGAGCTACCGCTTCGAGATGGAGTACCTGCAGACGCAGTTCGGCGACATCACCAGCACGGACAACACGGACGGGGCCAACGCCTTCGTCGACGCCGCGGCGCGGTGGATGATCCGCTACGAGGACGAGCTGGAGCGTGAGACCTACATGAAAGCGTTCTGCAAGGATTACAACGTGAACTATCAGGCCTTTGTCAAGCGTGTGAACCGCCTCGGCGCGGAGGAGCTCGGGAGAAAGGCCGCGGAGGCCGTCCGGGCGCAGCAGGAGGCGGCGAGAGCTGCGGAGGTGCTTGACGGCGACGGCGAGGTTCAGACGCCGCCTGCAGGAAGAGCGGCGAAACGGGACGAGATCCTGAACACCCAGGATTATCTGGTCACAATCCTCGCAGGGGTTCCGAAAGCTCGGAAGATCATCCGCAAGTATCTGACCATCGAGGATTTTACGGGGTCGGTTTACCAGAAGGTCGTGCAGCTCTGTTATGACAATCCGGAACATGATCCCGTGGACGCAGCGAAGCTGGTCAGCCGGTTTGAGTCTGCGGAGGAACAACGGCTGGCTGCGGATATGATGTCCGACGAGATGGCGATGAAGACCGAAGATATCTCCAAGGCCGTCGAGGATGCCGTGATGAAGATGGTGAAGCGGCGGACGGAGAATCAACTGGCCAAGGCGAAGGAAGAAAACAATCTGAAGGAGGCGGCCCGCATTATGCGGGAGAGCCGCAAGGAGACGGAGTCGCTTCGGATGCGGCTTCGGGCGGAAGTGTATTGAGAGGGCATTTTCGAAAGTGTAATGAGAAGGCATTTTCCGAAGGTGTATCGATATGACATTGAGAAAACAGTTTCCGAGAGGAAGAAAGGGGTTTACACATGTCTAAGAAGAAACTTTCCGAGGCGTACAATGATCAGGAGGAGGAACTCCGCGAGGACGGCGATCCCGATTACATGGAAGAGGACGAGACCGAGCCTGATTTTGCCGGGGCGGAGGACCTTTCGTACAACGGCGATTTCGAGGAGATTGACCTGGACATGGGGTTGTCCGATGAGGACGCGATGCTCCTTGACGAGTCGGAAACGCCCGATGCGGAGTCTCCCGAGAAGCGCCGCGAGCGGTTTGAACGCGTGCAGGGCAAGCTGGACGAGTTGATCGCTGCTGCCCAGGAGAAGAACAACGAACTCGACTGGCAGGAACTCGAGGAGTCGGTGAAGGGAAGCACCATCAATCCCGAAACCCTCGCGGACATCTACGAGTACTGCGCCGGCAAGGGGATCACCATCGTCAACGACGACATCGCCGCAATCGATCACACCCTTGAGGGCGAGAGCAGCGAGGATGTCTCCAGCGAGGATTCCGTGCGGATGTACTTAAAGGAAATCGGCACGATCCCGCTGCTTACCGGCGAGGAGGAGATGAACCTCGCGGAGCTCAAGGAGCAGGGAAACGAGCGCGCGAGACAGCGCCTTGCGGAGGCAAACCTCAGACTTGTTGTGAGCATCGCCAAGAAATACATCGGCCGCGGCATGCACCTTCAGGATCTCATTCAGGAAGGCAACCTCGGTCTTCTCAAGGCAGTTGAGAAATTCGACTACCGCAAGGGATACAAATTCTCCACGTATGCGACATGGTGGATCCGTCAGTCCATAACCCGTGCGATTGCCGATCAGGCCCGTACGATCCGCATTCCCGTTCACATGGTGGAAACCATCAACCGCGTGAACCGCACGGAGCGGCAGCTCCTTCAGGAACTCGGAAGAGAGCCGAGCATCGACGAGATCGCGACCCGCATGAAAATGTCGCCGAAGCGCGTCGAGGAAATCATGAAGATCGCCCAGGAGCCCGTCTCCATGGAGACGCCCATCGGCGAGGAGGAAGACAGCCATCTCGGCGATTTCCTTGAGGATGACAAGACGCTGCAGCCGGAGGAGGCGGTGGCGAGTTCTTTCCTGCATGAGCAGCTGATGGAGTCCATGAAACAGGCCCTCACCGAGCGTGAGCGCGCCGTTTTGATCCTCCGTTACGGTCTGGGCGGCGAGGCTCCCAAGACGTTGGAGGAAGTCGGTAAAATCTTTAAGGTGACCCGTGAGCGTATCCGCCAGATCGAGGCGAAGGCGATCCGCAAACTGCATCACCCGAACCGGAGCAAGAAGCTTCGGGATTATCTCAACGACTGATCAGGAGGAACCCATGAGATTGTCAGACCGGCTTCATATGGTAGCGGACATGGTGCCGGTGTGCAACACAGTGGCGGACGTCGGCTGCGACCATGCGTACTTAAGCGTGTGGCTTCTGCGGGAAGGAAAGGCCGAAAAGGCGTTGGCCTGTGATGTCCGCAAGGGTCCGTTAGCGAAAGCGAAGGAGACCATCCGGTTCTTTCATATGCAGGAGCGTGCGCAGACGATATTGTGCGACGGTCTTGCCGGACTGAAGCCCGGAGATGCGCAGGTCATTGTGATGGCGGGCATGGGCGGAGAACTGACGAACCGGATCCTCTCGGAGGGGAGCGATGTTGCGAAGGCTGCCGACGTGCTGATCCTACAGCCCCAGTCGGACTGGGAGCTGGTTCGCAGAAGGGTGTACTCCCTCGGGTTTGTCATCAAGGATGAAAACTGTGTCTATGAGGACGGAAAATACTACCTGTGCATGAGGGCAGTCAAGCCCGCGTCCGCAGGGAACGGAAGCGGACTGTGCGGGTGCGCAGGCACGGCGGTTCCGTACGAGACATGGGAGTACCGCTACGGCCGGATACTTCCGGCGAAGAAGGATGTAACGTATCTTGCGTGGCTCACGGAGGAGTGCGGGAAGAAAACGGCGATGGTGGAAAGACTTCTCGCCGCGGATACGACCCTTGCGAAAGAAAGGCTTTCGTCAGCGGCGGAAGAGCTGCGCGGGATTACAGAAGTGATAAAGCGTATGATAGAAAGCGCATGATAGAAAGGAAACCGGTATGAAAATAACTGTCGGAGCGGAAACGAGAGAGATTACGGAGGGAACATCCCTCACAAAGATTGCCGACGCATTTCTGGGAGAAGGAAAAGAGCGCATTTTGCTTGCAAAAGTAAACGGGAAGCTTCAGGAGATGTTCAAAAACTGTTACTGGGACAGTGAGATCGAGTTTTTGGACATCAAGGACACGGACGGCAGAAGAACGTATATGCGCGGGGTTCTGTTTGTGATGCTTGCAGCTGTCCACGCCTGCTACGGAATGCAGGCCGCCAATGAGGTTTCCGTGGAGCACTCGCTGGGAACGGGAATCTACTGCAAGAAGGACGGCGAGCCTGTGACGGAGGAGTTCCTTGCAACCGTGAAGGCCAAGATGAAGGAATTCGTTGCCGCGAACCGCGCCATTGAGAAGAAAAGCATGAACAAGGCCAATGCGGTCCGGCTGTTCCGTGAAAACGGGATGGATGACAAGGTGCGCCTTTTAAAGTACCGCTGCACATCCAAGATCAATGTGTACTCGATGTGCGGTTACACGGATTATTTCTACGGGTATATGCCTGCTTCGACTGGGGTACTGAAAACATGGGACATCGTACCCTACGACGAGGGCTTTATGGTGCTGATGCCCGACACGGGAGATGGGACTACGATACCCGCGGTAAAGCAGTCCGACAAATTCTTCGAGACTCTGCAGAAAACCAATACCTGGGGAAGCGCCGTGGGCATCGAGCTTGTGGGCGACCTTAACGACTGCATCGTCAACGGCGGTGCGGACGATCTGATCTTAGTGCAGGAGGCGCTTTTGGAGAAGCGCGTGGCGGAGATCGCGGAGATGATCCGCGAGGCGGGCACTAAGAAGTTTGTCATGATCGCGGGACCGTCCTCGTCGGGTAAGACATCATTTTCCCACAGACTGTCGATCCAGCTTCGCACCATCGGGTTCAAGCCGCATCCCATCGGACTTGACAATTACTACCGCGATCGGGAGTTCTGTCCGCGGGATGAGTTCGGAAACTTTGATTTCGAGTGCCTGGAGGCGCTTGACGTAGAACTGTTCAACAAGCAGATGACGCAGCTCTTAAACGGTGAGCGGGTGGAGATGCCGGAGTTCAACTTCAAGACCGGCAAGCCGGAGTACAAGGGCAATTTCCTGCAGCTTGGCCCGGACGACATTCTGGTGATCGAGGGTATCCACGGACTCAACGAACGCCTTTCGTACTCGCTTCCGGAGGAGAGCAAGTTTAAGATCTACATCAGCGCACTCACGGAGATCAATATCGATCGTCACAACCGCATTCCGACCACGGATGTGCGCCTGATCCGCCGGATTGTCCGCGACGCCCGCACCCGCGGGTCGTCCGCGACGGAGACTATCGGCATGTGGTATTCGGTCCGCCGCGGTGAGGAGAAGCACATTTTCCCGTACCAGGAGTCGGCGGACGTGATGTACAACTCGGCGGCGGTCTATGAGCTGGCCGTTCTCAAGACCTACATTGAACCGCTTCTCTTCGGAGTGCCGGAGGGAACGCCCGAGTACCTGGAAGCCAACCGGCTTCTCAAGATGCTTTCGTACTTCCTTGCAATGCCGTCGGAGGGAGTACAGCACAACGCGATCCTGCGTGAATTTATCGGCGGAAGCGTGTTCCGGGTGTAACCGGGAGCATGCGCGGAATTTTAGGGGGACTTATTAGTTAAAAGGGGGAGTAGTATGAACAAAAAAGAAAAAGCAGCAGCTGTCGTTTCCGGCCTTGCGGCGGTATTTTACGCCATGCTCGGGTTCTGTATGGCCAATCCGATCTATGTGACGCCGGAACCTGAGGAAACGGATCATCACGAAGTTACGGCCGCAATGTCACAGAGATGGCACATCATAGCGTATATCTCCTGTGTTGTGGTGATTGCCGGCATGGTTTTGCTGGTCCGGAAAGTGAAGCGTTCCGAACAGGGATCACGCGGTCCCTTCGGCGTGATCTTCAACCTGATCATCATCCTTCTGCTTGCCGTCGGGGCTGTGATCTGCGGATTTCACTGGATCGGTTATGTCGTATACGGGCTTGCCCTTTTCGGCGGCGTCATGATCTTTGTTCAGGGGATGCACCGTGGGAATTCCTGAGTTGACCGGCTGGATCCAAAGCGGGTGGTTTTTCGGGTACGCGGCGACGATCTCCTTCTGCCTGCTCGGCACCCTGCTGATCGAGGTGCCTTTGGCGCTGGTGTTCGGGGTCCGGGGATGGGATAACATTGAGAAGGTGGTTCTCATCAACATTCTAACCAATCCCGTTCTTGTGACGATCCTGCTTCTGTTAAACCGGATGAAGGCGGAGATCGATGTAATCTTCCTTGTACAGTTCGTTCTGGAGATTGTCGTGGTAATCCTCGAGGGAGTGTTTTACAGAAGAAAACTGCAGAAGGTTCGGAGAAATCCGTTCCTTCTGTCAGCGGTTTTGAATGCGGTGTCTTACGGAGCAGGTCTTGCACTCGGTCTGATATGAATGACAGACGTTTGTCGGTGCGGGGGAGGAGCAGTTATGATGAAATGGTTATGTTTTGCCGATATGGGAACGCCGGAGCAAATGTCAGCATTTGCCAAGGTGATGTTGTTTGCTTATTTGTTTTATTTCTGCCTCACGATTTCCCTCATTCTGGGTGTTATTGCCCTCGGGTACGGGTTTGACTGCTGGAAAAAATTCCGTAAATACAACGAGGAGCATCCCGATCATCCGGCTGTACAGAAAAACGCCAGGAAGGAGAACACGGCCCTTCTTCTGCTGATCGTGTTAGGGTTTGTTTTTTCCATCGCCTTCATCGGCTTTATTTTCAGTCTTATTGCCATCATCCGGGGACGGAGCCTTGCAAAGAATGCGGAGAGAGAGGGCGTGCTGCCGGAGAACGAAACGCTGACGAAGGCTTATCGCAGGATGGTGGAGGAAGAGGCGGAACGTAAGAATCGGCACGCGTATTATGATCCGGACCTTGATCCCGACGCGCCGGAGGATGCGAAACGCCAATGAACGACGGGTATGCGTTGCTGTTATCTTACGCAAAATCGATTTCCGTCAGTCTGTGCGGCACGCTTCTGACGGAGCTTCCGCTGGCGTTCCTCCTGGGGGTACGCGGCCGGAAAAACATCGGAGTGGTCTTTATCGTAAACTGCCTGACCAACCCGACGGTGGTCAGCATCGTGTTTCTTCTTTTGTGTCTTCCCGTAAGCTTTATCGCGGTCAATATCGCGGTTGTCATTCTTGAGATCCTCGTTGTGATCACGGAGGGGGCGGTGTATCGAAGAAAACTTGAGGGTGTCCGGATGCATCCCTATCTGTTGGCGTTGATCCTGAATGCGGTTTCCTTCGGGATCGGCTTCCTGCTCTAAATCCTTCGGAAAATGTCGGTTCTATGGGGAGAATTTGTCACTATGCGGAACACTCGGTGTAAAGTTGTGATCACAGGCTGCTACAGCCTGATGCATGCCGTTGTGGATATGTCCTGCGCGGTTTTACTCAGCGCTGCCGCCGTCAAGGCGGGACTGACGCCGATGCAGGCGGCCGCCGGGGTTATCGTTTATGACATCGTCGCATTTGCACTGCAGCTGCCTTTCGGCGCTGTCGCCGACCGATGGAATAAAAACGCGGTTGTTTCCGCCATCGGATGCCTTCTGGTTGCCCTTGCCTTCGGCATACAGGGCACGGGGATCGCAGCGTGTGTTGTGGCAGGACTCGGCAACGCCCTGTTCCATGTCGGCGGGGGCATCGATGTCTTGAACATTTCCGAGGGGAAGGCGTCTCTTCCGGGGATTTACGTGGCAACCGGTGCCATGGGTCTTTACCTCGGTACAAAGGCGGACGATCTCTCCCTGACGGGATGGATGATGGTAACCGCCCTGATCGCATCCGCGGTACTCCTTCTGTGGGTCTATCGAAAGGCAAAACGGGACTATGGGATCAACAATGCCCCGTGTACACTCAGATTCCACCCGGAGCGGGTTTCCACAAGTGCTTTTGTCATCCTGGGGTGTCTTCTCCTGACAATCTGTGTCCGAGGCGGATTCGGACTCGCGATGAAATTCTCCTGGAACAACTCCTTTGAGATCGGGCTGATCTCCGTCAGCGCGGTTGTCCTCGGCAATGCCCTCGGCGGCATTATCGGTGACCGCCTCGGGTGGCTACGAACTTCCGTGACATCCCTCGGAGCGTCCGCGATTCTGTTTTTCTTTGCCTATGACTCCATGTTCTGCGGCCTTATTGCCTTATTTCTCTTTAACATGACGATGCCGATCACGCTGACTGCGCTGGCCAACCTGTTCCCGAGGAGGAAGGGTGCCGCGTTCGGTGCCACCACGCTCGCCCTGGTGGGCGGCGCGTTGCCGGTACTGTTCGGATACCGTGATCTTTTTGCCGCAAGACCGGTGTTGATCGCGGCGACAGCGGTTTCCACTCTGTTTCTGTGGCTCGGACTGGCGATGTATAAAACCGAGATGGAGACAGCCGGGACTCCGGAGGAAGAAAAAGGTAACTTGCCACGCGTCGGAAAATGTGGTACAATCAGCCCCGGCAGCACGGATGGTCGCGCCGTCAGGTGAGGAAAGTCCGGGCTATACAGGGCAGGGTGCCGGATAACGTCCGGTGGAGGAAACTCCAAGGAAAGTGCAACAGAAAAGAAACCGCCGCGAAAGCGGTAAGGGTGGAATGGCAGTGTAAGAGACTACCGCCTTGCCGGTAACGGGAAGGGCTGTGTAAACCCCACTCATAGCAAGACCAAACAGGAAGCGATACGGCGGCCCGTCGTGCTTCCGGGTAGGTTGCGTTCCGCTCTCGGAAGGGAGCGGAGGAGCTGTGCGGTAACGTACAGTCAAGATAGATGATCATCCAAGACAGAACCCGGCTTACAGTGTTGCCGAATTGAAGAAGCTCCCGCGGGGGCTTTTTTCATTTTCCGAAGGAAGAATGTCCCGAAAACCCGATGGATTTCCGCTTTTTAAGTTGTTTTTTCGGGGCTGATGGGGTATGATATAAGGTAGTGTTACAGGAAGGGGGGTGAGCACATGACCGAAGAATTGATGGAGAAACTGGAAGTCAAAACCGTCTTCACAATTCCTCTTTTCGGCGGAATCCGCGTGACGGAGTCTGTCGTTGTCACATGGATTGTCATGGCAGCGCTCATCCTGTTCGCGATCATCATGACCCGGGGACTGAAAACCCGCGGTATCAGCAAGAGACAGGCATTCTTAGAGTGGATGGTGACGAAGCTTGACGGCATGGTCGGCGGCATGGTCGGCGGCAAAGCCAAAGTGTTCAGCGAGTACCTGATCACGGTGCTTCTCTTCATCGGACTCGCCAACATCGTCGGCATCTTCGGATTAAAATCCCCAACGAAAGATATGAGCGTGACGATCGCGCTCGCGCTTATGAGCATTGTGCTCGTGGAGGCCTCGGGCATTATTTTCCTTGGCTTTAAGCGGGCGATGCACAAGTTTATCGAGCCGACGCCGGTGGTCCTGCCGATCAACATCCTTGAGGTGGTCACCAAGCCGCTGTCGCTTTGCATGCGTCTCTTCGGAAACGTCGTTGGTGCGTTCGTCATCATGGCACTTCTGGAGATCTGCGTGCCCATCGGAATCCCGATGGTGTTCAGCCTGTATTTTGACTTTTTCGACGGACTGCTGCAGGCATATGTCTTCGTCTTCCTGACGGGTCTGTACCTGACGGAGGCGGTGGAGTAAGTAATCCGGACAAGGAACCGGGAGCGAACGGAATGCGTTTTCGGGAGAGAAACGAACAGACGGCGCTGTTGCGCTATACCATAACAGAACAAGAGAAATGAGGGAACAACTATGAGCACAACATTGATTGCAATCGGAGCGGGAATCGCGGTACTTGCAGCAGTCGGTGCCGGTATCGGTATCGGTATTGCGACGGGCAAGGCGATGGAGGCGATCGCAAGACAGCCGGAGGCGGAGAGCAAGATCAGCAAGAACCTGATCCTCGGCTGCGCACTTGCAGAAGCAACGGCTATTTACGGCTTTGTTATCGCATTGCTGATCATCATCATGCTGTAGTAAGATTCAGGCATTTACCGAAAGATTACCGAGGAGTTAGATTATGCTGGTGGAGATTGATTTCTGGAGCATCCTTTTTACCGTCATCAATCTGCTGATCCTTTTCATCGCAATGAAGATCTTCCTCTTCAAGCCGGTGCGGAATATCATCGCAAAACGGCAGGAGGAGGCGGATGCCGCAGCGAAAGAGGCGGAGGCACGGGCCGCGGAGGCGGAACAGCGCAAGGCCGACTATGACAAGGCGGTTGCGAAGACGGAGGCAGAGCGGGAGAAGATCCTCACGGACGCAAGAAAGCAGGCGGACGAGGAGTATCAGTCCATGCTTGCGGAAGCCCGTTCCGAGGCGGAGATTATCAAGAAGGAAGCGAGTACCGAGGGCGAGAAGCGCAAGCAGCGCATCATCTCGGAAGCCGGTAAGGAAATCGGCGATATGATTGCATCCGCGACGACGAAGATTCTCGGCAATGTCGACGAATCCGAGCTGTATGATGCGTTCCTGAACACGATGGAGGACGACAAATGAAACAGGCAACCCTGTATTGCGTGACTCCTCCGTCGGAGGCGCAGCTTGCGCGGATGAAGGCATTTCTCGCAAGGGAAGAGGGAGATCCCGAGATAGAGATCAAGGTTGAGACGGAACTCTCCCTTGTGAGCGGATTCATCCTTCGGACGGAGAGTAAGATCTATGACTGGAGTATGTACGGCCGGGTAGAACAACTGCGCGGCGCTCTTGGCGTTGTACACGGAAGACGGCCGAAGAAAACCGTCGCGAACCTGAAGAAGTGTATCGAAGAGTTCAAACTGGCTGCCGGCGAGAAGGAGTACGGAACCGTTTCCTTCGTCGGCGACGGCATCGCCGTGGTCACCGGCTTGGACCATGCCTGCTACGGGGAAATCGTGACATTTTCCTGCGGCGTCAAGGGCATGGTGATGGATATCCGCCGGGATGAGATCGGCGTTATCCTGTTCGGACGCGACACCGAGATCTTTGAGGGAAGCCAGGTGACGAGAACCTGCCGCATGGCCGGCATGCCCGTCGGCGACAGCTTCATCGGCCGCATTGTCGATGCCCTCGGTAATCCCGTGGACGGCGACGGCGAGATCGTATCCTCGGACTTCCGTCCTTTGGAAAATCCCGCACCCGGCATCATGGACCGCCAGCCGGTCACGACTTCCATGGAGACCGGTATTCTTGCCATTGATTCCATGTTCCCCATCGGCCGCGGTCAGCGCGAGTTGATCATCGGCGACCGTCAGACAGGCAAGACCTCGATCGCGCTTGACACGATCCTGAATCAAAAGGGCAAGAACACGGTCTGCATCTATGTGGCCATCGGACAGAAGGCTTCCACCATCGCGAAGATGGTGACCACCCTTCGGGAGGCCGGCGCCATGGATTACACCGTGATCGTCACCTCGACGGCGTCGGAACCGGCGCCGATGCAGTATATTGCACCGTACTCCGGCACGGCACTCGCCGAGTACTTTATGTACAGCGGCCGCGACGTATTGATCGTCTATGACGATCTCTCCAAGCATGCGGTGGCGTATCGTGCGATCTCCCTTCTGTTGGAACGCTCCCCGGGACGTGAGGCGTACCCGGGCGATGTGTTCTACCTGCACTCAAGACTTCTTGAGCGCGCCAGCCGCCTAAGCGATGAACTCGGCGGCGGTTCCATCACCGCACTCCCGATCATCGAGACCCAGAACGGTGACGTGTCCGCATATATTCCCACCAACGTGATCTCCATCACGGACGGTCAGATTTATCTTGAGAGCGAACTGTTCTTCGAGGGACAGCGCCCTGCCGTCAACGTCGGTCTTTCGGTGTCCCGTGTCGGCGGCGCTGCTCAGGCATCCGTGATGAAGCAGGCTTCCGGTACGGTCCGTATCGACCTCGCACAGTACCGTGAGATGGAGGTGTTCACCCAGTTCTCCTCGGAGCTTGACGACAGTACGAAGCGTCAGCTGGCCCACGGCCGTGTCCTGATGGAGCTTTTAAAGCAGCCCCTCGGACATGCGCTGTCCATGCCGGAGCAGGTGGTGCTCCTTCAGGCGGCAAACCGCAGGGTGTTCGAGTCCCTGAGCGTAAAGGAGCTCTCGACTTGTAAATATGATTTTTTGAAGTATATGAAGGTTAATTACCCCGACCTCATGGCAGAGATCGGAAACGGTGACAAGCTTCGCAAGTCCCAGCTGGAACGTCTCGAGGAAGCCGGCGGAAAATGGCTTGCGCAGCGCAAACAGGAGAGTACCGATGGCGAACGCACATGAGATACTCGGCCGCATCAAGAGTATCCGTGACACCATGAAGATCACGAAGGCGATGTACATGGTCTCCTCCATGAAGGTGCAGAAGGCCAAGCGAAAGCTTGCGGAGACGCTGCCTTATTTTACGTCGCTGCAGGAACAGATCGCGGATGTGCTTTTACATTTTCCGGAGTTTACGCATCTCTTCTTCGACAACCGTCCGGAGGATGCGCTGGAGACGGTAAAGCGGCGCATATACGTGGTGATCACGGGTGACAAGGGAATGGCCGGGCCATACAATCTCAATGTCATCAAGGAAGCAAGAGCGCAGTTTGCGACGGCACAGGACTATAAGATCTATGCGGTCGGTGAGACGGGGCGCCATGTCTTCACTGCGGAAAAACTCCCGGTGGAGAAGGACTTCCGCATGTCCTCCAACAATCCGTCCATCTATCGTGCCAGGGTCATGGCGGAGACGCTGATCGAGCGGTATCAGGCGGAGGAAGTCGACGAGATCTATGTCATCTACACCCGCATGCGCAACAGCATCTCCTCGGAGGTCCGGGTGGAGCGGCTGCTGCCCTTTAAGACAAGCCGCTATCTGAAGAAACAGTTGGCGGAGGAGGCGGAAGCCTCGGCGGGAGTCGTCTCCGTGGCGGAGATGGAGATCCTTCCCTCCCCGGAGGAGGTTATGGAATCCTTGGTGCGCAACACCGTCACCGGTTTTCTGTACGGTGCCATGGTGGAGAGTCAGGCGTCGGAGGAAAGCGCCCGTATGATGTCGATGAAGACCGCGACGGACAATGCCGACGCAATGCTGGCGGAGCTGTCGAGAACGTACAACCAGATCCGTCAGGCGGCGATCACGCAGGAGATTACCGAGGTTGTGGGCGGAGCGAAGGCTCTGCAGAAGAAGAAACTGAAGAAACGTGCGAAGGCTGCAGAGTCCGCCGGTTGACGGCGTGAGGAAGACTTTTGCAGTCGGAGAGGTATCAACGTATGAATCATATCGGAAAAATCGTTCAGGTGTCCGGTCCTGTCGTGGATGTGGAATTCGAGCGCGGGGAGCTGCCGTCCATCAAGGAGGCGTTGATCGTCAACCTTGAGGAGAAGGCTCTCAAGATGGAGGTCGCTCAGCACATCGGCGGCGGCGTCGTACGCTGCATTATGCTGGCACCCAGCGAAGGTCTGGCGAAGGATATGCCTGTGGTTTCCACCGGCGACGGGATCCTTGTCCCGGTGGGCGAGCATGTGCTCGGACGCGTGTTCAACGCCCTCGGCGAACCCCTCGACGGCGGCCCGTCCCTTGACAACAACAAGACGGCCGAGTTCTGGTGCATTCACCGCGAAGCCCCGACCTTTGAGGAGCAGAGCCCTGTTGTCGAGGTGCTGGAAACCGGCATCAAGGTCATCGACCTGCTGGAGCCCTATGCCAAGGGCGGTAAGATCGGCCTCTTCGGCGGTGCCGGAGTCGGCAAGACCGTGTTGATCCAGGAGTTGATCCACAATATTGCGACGGAGCACGGCGGATATTCCATCTTCACCGGCGTCGGCGAGCGTTCCCGCGAGGGTAACGACCTCTGGCGGGAAATGAAGGAGTCCGGCGTTTTGGAGAAGACTGCCCTGGTGTTCGGTCAGATGAACGAGTCCCCCGGCGTGCGTATGCGTGTCGCCGAGACCGGACTCACGATGGCGGAGTATTTCCGCGATGAGAAGCATCAGAACGTGCTGCTGTTCATAGACAACATTTTCCGTTTTATCCAGGCCGGTTCCGAGGTGTCCGCTCTTTTGGGACGTATGCCTTCGGCCGTGGGCTACCAGCCCACGCTTGCAACGGACCTGGGAGAGCTGCAGGAGCGCATCGCCTCCACGAGACAGGGAAGCGTCACCAGCGTGCAGGCCGTCTATGTGCCTGCCGATGACCTGACGGACCCCGCGCCCGCAACTACCTTCTCGCATCTTGACGCCACGACGGTTTTGTCCCGTAAGATCGTGGAGCAGGGTATCTATCCGGCGGTCGATCCGCTGGCGTCCGGCTCCCGGATCCTCGAGGCTTCCGTGGTCGGCGAGGAGCATTACGAGACCGCCCGGCGCGTGCAGGAGATCCTGCAGCGCTACAAGGAGCTGCAGGACATCATCGCCATCCTCGGCATGGACGAGCTCTCCGAGGCGGAAAAGGTGATCGTGTACCGCGCCCGTAAGGTGCAGCGGTTCCTGTCCCAGCCCTTCCATGTGGCGGAGAACTTTACCGGCGTTCCCGGCATTTACGTGCCTATTTCGGAGACCATCCGCGGCTTCAAGGCAATCCTCAACGGCGAGCTGGATGACTGTCCGGAAAATGCCTTCTTCAACGTCGGAACCATCGAGGATGTGCGAAAGAAAGCGGAGACGCTGTAACACAGGCAGGTTTTCCGTAAGAGGTGCAGAATGAACACATTTCACCTGAAAATCATCACCTGCAACCGGATCTTCTTCGACGGCGAGTGCGAATCCATCATTTTCCCGGGATTCGACGGCAAGATGGAGATCCAGGCGAACCATGCGCCGATGTCAACCACCGTTGCCGTGGGCGAGGTGCGCTTCCGCGACGCGGAGGGGAACACGCAGGCGGTGATCGTTTCCGACGGGTTTATCAAGACGGGAGACAACGAAGTGACGCTTCTGGCATTTTCCGCCGAAAGACCCGACGAGATCGATATGCACCGGGCGCAGGTGGCTTTGGATATGGCCCGCGAGGAGCTGCAGCAGAAGCAGAGCGTGGTGGAATACAACATCTCCAGTGCGGCGATGGCGCGCGCGATGGCGCGGTTAAGCGGCGCGAAGAGACTCCACGGGGAGGATCTCAACATTTGACGGATTATTCCACGCAGAGGAACAGGTATTTGTAATACCGGTGGTTCGTGGAATTGTCGTAAAGATTGATAAGACTGATGGAATACAGATCGGAACAGGCTTTGAGCCTGTTCTTTTTTATGTACGAAACGATGCGGCGGTAGGTGCGGTCGATATCGGCGGCGTCGTGGTCGTGGGAACAGAGAACAGCCCGGCGGGAGGGCAGAGGCCTTGCAATCTCCCCGTCTGCAGGGAGTAGGGAGAGACTGATGACGTTGTTGTAGACATAGTTTCCCTTACAGAGATCCTCGTAGGCAATCGTGGCGCCGGAGGGGAAGGTGACGATCCGCTCATCGGAGGCCGCACGGGCGAGGTGCTCCGAAATGTAATCCGCGATGTCGGCGGCGTGGTAGGAGGAACGGTTTTGAACGATCGGGGTCGCGACGACGCTTAAGTCCGGAATGTCCGAGAGAAACGGGGTTCCCGGCTTGTGCTGCTCGTAGGTCTCCAGGATCCACATGCCAAGGTGGAGCGCGGCAATCTGCATGTTGATGTTGTAGAGCTCCCGCTGCATGTCGAGGATCTTATTGTTGACGAGACGGACGATGCCGGGCTTTGAGAGGTTGTGGATGACATCGCTGATCTCCTGGAGGGAACAGCCGGCCTTGCGCATGGTTGTGATGAAGAAAAAGGAGCTGATCTGCGACGCGGAATAGTAGTGGTAACCATTTTCCGGGTCCACCCGCGGCGTGAGGATCCCCTGTTCGTAGTAGTGACGGAGGGTGTCCCGTGTGGTGACGCAGAGCTTTGCAAACTGCCCTACGGAGAGGTTATAATCCTCGTGGAGGGAAGGTGTTGTATCGGAAAATGTATCGCGGTTCATGGTGTTCTCCTCGGTTACAGGAATTTTACAAATTCGTTATTGACCTGGGGGTAACCCCCAAGATTAGTATAACAATGAATTACGGAGAATACAACCCGTTTCGGCGGGAAAATCAAAGGAGAAATACCATGAAAGACATTACGGCAGGCATCATTCACATCATTGCAGAGTACCTCGGTAAGGACGATTCGGAGCTGACCGCGGAGGATAAGTTCCTTGATATCGGATTGGATTCCCTCGACATCATGGAACTCGTTATGCAGATGCAGGAGGAGTTTGACTGCAAGATCGAGCTCACCCAGGAGATCACGACAATCGGAAAGCTCTCGGAGCTGATCGCTTCGCAGCAGCAGTGATCAACGATCGGGTCGTACGGAAGAATCAGTCTGCGGGAGGATGAAATGGCAGAGACAGTGTGGAAGAACAATCCGGTGTGTCGGCAGTTAGGCATTGACTATCCGGTGTTGCAGGGAGGAATGGCCTGGGTGGCCGATGCGGAGCTGGCGGCTGCAGTCTCCAACGCCGGAGGGCTTGGACTGATCGCGGCGATGAACTCAAACGGCGAGCAGCTGCGGGTACAGATCCGCCGCGCAAAGGAGCTCACGGATCGGCCCTTCGGCGTGAATCTCATGCTGATGAGCCCCTACATCGATGAGGCGGTGAAGGTCGTGTGCGAGGAGCATGTCGGCATCGTGACCACCGGTGCGGGTAACCCTGCGAAGTATATGGATCAGTTGACCGCCGCCGGCGTGAAGGTCATCTGTGTGGTTGCCAGCGTGGCACTTGCGGTGATGGCGGAGCGCATGGGAGCGGTTGCCGTAGTCGCGGAGGGATGCGAGTCGGGGGGCCACGTCGGGGAGACAACGACCATGGCGCTGGTGCCGCAGGTCGTCGATGCCGTAACGATCCCCGTCATTGCGGCGGGCGGTATCGCGGACGGCCGCGGAATGGCTGCGGCATTTCTTCTCGGGGCCGTGGCGGTTCAGATGGGAACGCGGTTCCTCACGGCTACGGAATGTAACGTACATGAGAATTACAAGGCGAAAGTCATCGCGGCGAAGGACCATGACACCATCGTCACGGGACGCACCTTAGGACACCCGGTCCGCGCGCTGAAAAACGCCATGACCAGGGAGTTTGACCGTCTCGAGAAGGATCCGAACACAACACAGGAACAGCTGGAGGCAATGGGAGCCGGCGCGCTGCGCAGGGCCGCTGTCGAAGGTGACGTGAAGAACGGTTCCTGCATGTGCGGACAGATTGCGGGCCTTGTGAAGACCGAGGACAGCTGTGAGACCATCGTCCATGGGATCTGTGAGGACGCGGTTCGGCTGCTCCGCAGGAATCCATTTTCCGCGTCGGAGGTGTGACATGGGTCGGACAGCTTGGCTGATGGCAGGACAGGGAAGCCAGTTCCCCGGTATGGCGAAGGATCTCTACGAGTCGGAGGAGACGGTGAAGGAGCTGTTTGACTCCGCGGAAGAACTCCGACCGGGAACGCTTTCCCTGATGTTTGACGGGACTGCCGAGGACCTGAGGCGCACGGACAATACGCAGCCCTGTGTGTTCCTTGCCGACATGGCCGCAGCGACGGCGCTTCGTGCACACGGACAGAGCGCGGCGGCGACAGCGGGGTTTTCCCTCGGGGAGATCGCAGCGCTGGCGGTTTCCGGGATGCTTGCACCGCTCGATGCGTTCCGTCTGGTCTGCCTTCGGGGGGAACTCATGGAGGAAGCTGCGGAGCGGACGTCGGGAGCGATGATCGCGATCCTGCGACAGACACCGGAAAGGGTTGAGGAATTGTGTGAAGAAGCCGGTGTTTACGCTGTAAATTATAACTGCCCGGGACAGATTGTCGCGGCAGGAACCTGCGAGCGCATCAAATCGATGAAGGAACGGCTGGAAGAAGACGGGATCCGGTTTATCGAGCTCGCAGTCGGAGGTGCTTTTCATACCCCTTACATGCAGAGTGCGTCGGACGGCCTTAGGAAGTTTCTGGCAGAGATGCCGCTTCAAAGGCCGACGATCCCTCTGTACGCAAACCGCACGGCGCGGCCGTATCCGGACGATCCGGAGCTCGCCGGACTTCTCGTTGCCGAACAGGTGTCGGGAAGCGTGTGGTGGGAGAAAACCATCCGCAACATGGCGGCGGACGGCATCACGGAGTTCATCGAGTGCGGCCCCGGCAGAACCCTGGCGGGACTTGTCCGGAAAATCCTTCCGGAGGCACAGGTACATTCCGTGGGGACGGCGGAGTCGCTGGCGGAGATATGTAAGTAACATCGGAGGGAGACTATGCTTCAGGGAAAAACAGCGGTGATCACCGGCGGAACGAGAGGCATCGGAAGGGCCATCGCGAAGGCCTATGCCGGGAACGGAGCCAATGTTGCGCTGGCGGCCACGAGAAGGACGCCGGAGGCGGAGGAGTTTGTACGGGAACTCCGCGACAGGGGAGTCAGGGCGGAACTGTATGTCTGTAACGTGTCGGATCAGGAGCAGGTAACCGGACTTGCGGAAGCGGTTTTGCAGGATTTTCCGCGGGTTGATATCCTTGTCAACAATGCGGGGATTACAAGGGATAACCTTCTTCCCGGACTGAGCGCGGCGGACATCGACGATGTGATCAATGTGAATCTTAAAGGGACGATCTGGGTGACCCGTGCCTTCATCCGTTCCATGGCGAAACAACGTTCCGGAGTCATCCTGAACGTAAGCTCCGTGGTCGGTCTGATGGGCAACAGCGGACAGTGCAATTACGCGGCGTCCAAAGCCGGCGTGGTCGGGTTTACCAAATCGGTTGCGAAGGAGTACGGCAGGAGAAACATCCGCTGCAACGCCATTGCGCCGGGATACATCGCGACGGATATGACGGCGGCCCTCGGTGCGGACAAGTCGGAGGAGATCGCCAAGGCGCTTCCTCTGGGGCGTCTCGGTCAGCCGGAGGATGTGGCAGATCTCGCCCTGTTTCTGGCGAGCGATATGGCCGGTTACATCACCGGCGAGGTGATCGCTGTGGACGGAGGAATGTATATATGACAAACAGAGTCGTAGTGACCGGAATGGGGGTTATCTCCCCGGTCGGAAACACCATTGATGAGTTTTGGAACA
This sequence comes from Lachnospiraceae bacterium, assembly GCA_017962105.1. Taxonomy (GTDB): domain Bacteria; phylum Bacillota; class Clostridia; order Lachnospirales; family Lachnospiraceae; genus ISDg. The sequence continues at coordinate 10,753 of JAGCVY010000077.1, read as the reverse complement.
GCTTAAAAAACGGGGAGTGCGGGATCCGGAAGATCGAGCGGTTTGACGCGTCGAGACTCAAGGTTTCCCTGGATGCGGAGGTCCGTTCCTTTGAGCCGAAGAGCTGTTACGATACCGTGCAGGAAATCCGTAAATCCGATCTGTACATGCAGTACGCGATGGGCGCCGCCAAGCAGGCGGTGGAGCAGAGCGGGATCCTCACGGAGGAACTGGACCGGGAGCGGCTGGGCGTCTATGTCGGCTCGGGGATCGGCGGGATCAACACCACGATCCGTGAGGCAAACAAGCTCACGGAGAAGGGGCCGGATATGATCTCCCCGCTGTTTGTGCCGATGATGATCAGCAACATGGCGGCAGGTGCAATCAGCATCCGTTTCGGTGCCAAAGGGCCGACGCTTCCCGTGGTCACGGCGTGCGCTACATCGACGCACACCATCGGTGAGGCGTACCGGGCGATCAAACACGGGTATGCGGACGCGATCATCGCCGGAGGAAGCGAGGCTTCCATCAACGAGCTGGCGATGGCGGGATTTATCAATTGTCAGGCGTTAAACCTTACGGACAACCCTTCCGAGGGAAGCGTTCCGTTTGACAGAAGAAGAGGCGGCTTTGTGATGGGGGAAGGCGCCGGGATCCTTGTTCTGGAGGAGTACCGGCATGCAAAAAAACGCGGTGCGAAGATATTGGCGGAGATTGTCGGTTACGGCAACTCCTCGGATGCGTACCATATGACGGCTCCCGACCCGAAGGGCGACGGTGCCGTGCGGGCGATCCGCGAGGCCGTGACGGAAGCGGGTATCACGGAAAATGAGGAAATCTACGTCAACGCTCACGGAACCGGCACGCACTTAAACGATGTGATGGAGACCAAAGCCCTGAAAACCGTGTTTGGGGAGAGAGCGAAGGAGCTTCACATCAGTTCCACGAAATCCATGACGGGACATATGATGGGAGCAACCGGAGCTGTGGAGGCGATTGCTTCGGTATTGGCACTGTCGGAGGGTATTGTCCCGCCGACGATCAACTACAGGGAACCCGATGAAGAGTGTGATCTGGACTACACGCCCAACGAGGCCGTAACGGCGGATCTTGACTGCGCCATCAGCACATCCCTCGGATTCGGAGGGCACAACGCCTGCATCGCGTTCCGGAAAGCGGAGTAGAGTATGAATACATTGCAGGAATACGCGGATGTTTTTGAGCGGCTCGGGCTGACCGAACTGCAGGTGGAGGACGGCGAGAGGAAACTGGTCTTAAGAAAAGAACCCTGTGCCGGCCGGAATGCGGCTTCGGCGAAGAGTGAAGGTACGGCGGTTACCGAGCCATCAGAAGAAGCCGGCGTCGCGGCACGGCCTGCCGAAGCGGAAACCGGAAGTGCTCCGAGACAGGGCGATATCATCAAGGCGCCGCTTCTCGGCATTTTCCATGCGACGGGCAACGGCAGAACAGTGTCGGTCGGCGATCATGTGAGCCGCGGGGAGGCAGTCTGTACCATTGAGGCCATGAAGATGATGAACGAAGTGACGGCGCCGCGGGACGGCGTGATCGCAGAGATCCTGGCGGATGAGGGAGCTCTTGTCGAGTACCATCAGGACATCATCGTGTTGAGCTGAAAATAGCGGTGACGCATATAATGCCGGATTGTTGATCGCAACAGGAAATCGGGGGAAGAACATGAATCGGGACGAGATCAAAACCATACTTCCGCACAGGGAGCCCATGCTCCTGCTTGACGAGGCGGTTCTCACGGGGGACGGCATGGCGGAGGCGAAGTACACCGTGCGGGGGGACGAGTTCTTTCTGCAGGGACATTTTCCGGACAATCCGATCGTGCCGGGAGTGATCCAGTGTGAAATGATGGCGCAGGCTTCCTGCGTGCTTTTTGCAGACGCTCTGAAGGAGAAGGATGCGCTTGCCGTGTATACGGGGATCGACAAGGCGAGATTCCGCGGCATGGTGAAGCCGGGCGACACGGTGTGTATCACGGTGAAACCGCTTCGCAGCTGCCCTCCGCTGTACACGGTGCATGCGGAGCTTCGGGTCGGGGAGCGGCTGTGCTCCGGCGGGGATTTGTCATTTGCGGTAACAAGGAGAGACGGATGTTCGCAAAACTGTTGATTGCTAACCGCGGCGAGGTGGCCGTGCGGGTGATCCGGGCCTGTAAGGAGATGGGGATCGAGACGGTGGCCGTGTACTCCGAGGCGGATGCGGAATCCCTCCCGGTGAGCATGGCGGACGAAAGCTTCTGCATCGGCGGACCGCAGGCAAGCGGGAGTTACCTGAACATGGATGCGATCCTCACGCTGGCGCTGGCCGTGGGTGCGGACGCGATCCACCCGGGGTACGGAATGCTCGCGGAAAATGCGGAATTTGCCCGCAGGTGTGAGAAAAACGGCATCATCCTGGTCGGACCCTCCGCGGAAGTCATTGAGTCCATGGGGCAGAAGGAGACGGCCAGAGCCATCGCCAAAAAGGCTGGGCTGCCGGTGACCGCGGGCAGTGAGATCCTTGAGGATGCGGAAGAAGCGGCTTCTGCGGCCACGGAGCTCGGGTACCCGGTGATGCTGAAGGCAAGACTCGGCGGAGGCGGCAAGGGGATCCGCGTTGTGCGGGCTCCCGAGGAGATTCCGTCAGCATGGGAGGCGGTATGCCTCGAGGCAAAAAGCGCCTTCGGCGATGACGGAATCTATATGGAGCACTACCTCGAGGGGGTGCGCCATGTGGAAGTGCAGATCCTCGCGGACCGCAACGGTAAGGTTCTGGTGCTCGGCGACCGGGACTGCTCGGTGCAGAGGAGAAACCAGAAACTGATCGAGGAGTGTCCCGCGCCGGAGATTTCCGACGGGCTTCGGAGGAACCTCTGGAGCGCTGCGGAGGAACTCGCGAAAGCAGTGGGATACGTGACGGCCGGTACGGTGGAGTTCCTTGTGAAGGGGGAAGAATACTGGTTTCTTGAGATGAACACACGGCTTCAGGTGGAACACTCCGTCACGGAGATGGCCACCGGGATCGATATTGTTGAGTGGCAGATCCGAACGGCTGCCGGGGCAGCCCTGCCGTATACGCAGGATATGGTCCGAGTCGGGAGACACGCCATCGAATGCCGCATCTGCGCGGAATCCGGAAAGAATTTTCTGCCGGCTTCGGGGACGGTGACGATGCTGCACGTGCCGGGTGGCGCGGATGTGCGCTTTGACACGGCGGTGTACGCAGGCTGCACGGTGACGCCGTTCTACGATTCCATGCTCGGCAAGCTGATCGTGGGGGCTGACAGCCGGGAGGCTGCGATACGGAAAATGAAGTGCGCGCTCTCGGAGCTGGTCCTTGCCGGCGTCTCCAACAACCGGGAGATGCACATGAAGTTTATGGAGGATACGACCTTCGTGCGGGGCAGGTATGACACCGGCATCGCGGAGGAGGTATTGCAGAGACAATGAATCTTCGCTCGTTTTTCTTAAAAGCGAACAACGCGCCGGAGAAGAGCGGCATGCGGTTCGGCAGGCACATCGTCTGCAAGGGCTGCGGGCGGCAGCTGTCGGTGGCAAGGCTTCGCAGGGAGTACTTTGTGTGCCCGGCCTGCGGACGGTATATCACGGTCCGAGCCAGACGCCGTATTCTCCTGCTCACCGACCGGAGAAGCTTTGTGGAGCACGACAGGGATCTGATTTCCCGGAATATACTGGCGTTTCCTCACTACGACGAGAAGCTGGAGACGGCCCGGGCGAACAGCAGGGAAAACGAGGCTGTCGTGTGCGGAACAGCGGCTGTCGACGGCCATCCGGTCTGCATCTTTGCCATGGATGCCAACTTCATGATGGGGTCTATGGGAACCGTGGTCGGGGAGAAGATCACAAGGCTGTTTGAGTACGCGACGGAACGGCATCTGCCGGTCATCGGCGTCACCGTGTCCGGCGGCGCGAGAATGCAGGAGGGAATGTTCTCCCTGCTGCAGATGTCGAAGGTGTCGGCGGCGGTGAAGAGACACTCGGACGGCGGTAATCTGTACATCGTACTGCTCACGGACCCGACGACGGGAGGCGTGGACGCAAGCTTCGCGATGCTTGGGGATATCACTTTGGCGGAGCCCGGTGCCAGAGTCGGGTTTGCGGGGCCGAGAGTCATTGAAAAGAGCTTAAACCAGGCGCTTCCCAAGGACTTTCAAAGGGCGGAGCAGGTGCAGCGGTGCGGGTTCATCGATGCCATCGTGCCCCGGAGGGAACAGAGGGAATGCATCGCAAAACTCATTGGGTGGCATACGGAGTGAAACATGGCGGATTATGATATTGTGACGGCGGCCCATAGGGAAGGTCGGCTGACTGCATCGGATTATATCGCAAAACTGGCCCCTGACTTTATGGAACTTCACGGAGACCGGCTCTGCGGGGATGATGCCGCAGTCATCGGAGGGATCGGAACGATCGGAAAGATCCCGGTCACCCTGATCGCCCTGGAAAAGGGAAAGACAACGGAGGAGCGGATCCGGCACAACTTCGGAAGCGCTCATCCGGAAGGATACCGCAAGGCGCTCCGTCTCATGCAGCAGGCGGAGAAATTTCGCAGACCTGTCGTCTGTCTTGTGGACACGGCGGGGGCATTTTGCGGAGTCGACGCGGAAGAGCACGGACAGGGACGGGCGATCGCGGACAACCTGGCGAAGATGTCCACCCTGCGGACACCGATCTTGTCGGTGATCCTCGGGGAAGGCGGAAGCGGCGGGGCGCTTGCTCTTTGCCATTCCGACCGCATCTGGATGATGGAGGATGCGTACTTAAGCGTCGTTTCACCGGAGAGCTGTGCCAACATCCTTTGGAAGGATACCGCACGGGCCAACGAGGCAGCCGAGGCGCTTGCACTGACGGCGCCGAAACTGCGGAGGCTTCAGCTGATCGACCGAATCTGCAAAGCCGGCGATCCGAAGGCACTGGCGGCGGATATCACCGCGGAGCTGACGGAACTTCGGAAAATGACCTTCACCGAACTGCTGGAGACCCGGTACCGGAAGTTTCGGACCGCCGGGTATTGACGGGTGTCCCCGATCGGGATAAATGATTTCAGCCTCCTATGGGGGCTTCGACACAGAGTACACGGGAGAATCGGAATATGGACTTCTACAAGGAGTATTATCACGAAATTCTTTCTGAAGACGGAACCGTAATGAGGATTGAGACGCAGGTCCCTCCTCATTTTAATTTTGCGTATGATGTCATCGACCGGTTTGCGGAGGAATGTTCGGATAAGCCGGCGATGGTTCACATCGCTTTGGACGGGACCTTTACAAGGTTTTCCTTCGGCGATCTGAAGCGGTTGTCCGACACGGCAGCGAAGGCATTTTCCGAACTCGGGATCGGGCGGGGAACCGCAGTGATGCTTCTTTTGAAGCGCCGGTACGAGTTTTGGATCTCGATGCTTGCGCTTCACAAGCTCGGGGCGATCGCGGTTCCCACTTCCCATATGGTGTCCGCGGAGGACATCGCCGAGAGGATCAAAACCGCGGATGTGAAAGCCGTCATCTGCGTCCGGTCCGAGCACATCTGCGAGAAGGTGGAGGAGGCAGCGAACAGGCGGGAGATTGCCGTCATTTCCGTCGGGGAGAAATATGACGGCTTCCTGTTTTGGGATGAGTTGATGACACAGGCCTCCGCGGATCAAACGGAGTGGAAGCGGGTGCAGACGGACGCCGCCGATCCGATGCTTTACTATTTTACGTCGGGCACGGACGGCACGCCGAAGGCCGTGATCCACGACTGGTCCTATCCGATCGCGCACATCTACACGGCGAAGCGGTGGCATGGGATTGAGGACGGAGACCTGCACCTCACGGTGGCGGATTCCGGATGGGCGAAAACTGCGTGGGGAAAGCTGTACGGCCAGTGGTTCCTCGGCGCACGGATCCTTGTGTATGACTACGACCGGTTTTATGCAGGGGAGTTTCTTGCACTGCTCACGGCATATAAGGTCAACACTTTCTGCGCACCGCCCACAATCTACAAGTATCTTGTTCTGGAGGATCTGTCGGACTATGACTGGTCACACTTAAAGTGTGCAACCACCGCAGGGGAACCGATGCCGGAATCGGTGGCAGGGAAGTTCGCGGAGGCAACCGGAGTGACGGTCCGGGACGGGTTCGGGCAGACCGAGACGGCGCTTCAGATCTGTACGCCGGCAGGGGATGTTCCGGTTCCCGGTTCCATCGGGAAAGCCTCCCCGCTGTATGATATTGCCGTGGTCAACGAGACCTGCGAACCTGTGCCCGCAGGGGAGGAGGGGGAGCTTGTCATCCTGCCTAGGAACGGAAAGCGCCCGATCGGCGTGTTCTGCGGGTACTTAAACGATACCGGGCGGTATGAAGAGGCCTGGCGAGGCGGCATCTACCACACCGGCGACCGGGCAAGACGCGACGGTGCCGGACACTTCTTCTTCGTCGGAAGAACCGACGACGTCATAAAATCAAGCGGATACCGGATCGGTCCGTCGGAAGTGGAGGACCTTCTTCTGCAGCATCCCTCGGTAGCCTCCTGCGCCGTGACCGGATATCCGTCCAAAACCCGCGGAATGGTTGTGAAAGCGAGCATCGTTTTACGCGACGGTTACACCGGGGATCCCGCCCTCACAACGGAGCTTCAGGAGTTTGTGAAAACCCACGGCGCAATCTACAAATATCCCCGGATCATTGCTTACGTGGACTCCCTTCCCCATACTTCCAACGGTAAGATCAACCGGGCGGCAATCCGGGAAGCGGATGCAGCGGCTGCCTCCAAATGCCGGTAGGAAAGGATCCGAATCTGTCCGAAAGTTGCTTTTTCCCGTGAATCATGGTAAAATAACAACCGTGGGGTGTAGGGAAAACAGAGAAGACCGTAAGAAAGAAAAATAATGACTACAGGCCTCCTTGTATCATCCTTGATACCGGGAGGCATTTTTCGTATCAAAGGAGGACGGTATGAATATCGAAATTTTAGCGGGTACTGCGGGAAACGACACGATGCTGCCGATCGTTCTCACTGTGGTATTGGGCCTCGCAGCGTTGGCCGGCCTTGTCGTGATGATCCGGCAGCTGCGGGCGGGAGTTCGTGAGCGCGAAAGGGAAGCGGAAGCCAAACCGGAATTGTCCGATGAGGAGCAGAAGCAAAGAGGGGCCGCCGTGGCCCGTCAGGTTCTGACAAAGAGTCCGGTCATTCTCGAGATCATCATGGCAGCGATCGCCGTGTCAGTAATCGTGTTCTTTCCCTTTGCATATCTACAGAACTGGGCCTGGTATGCAGTCATCGTCCTGATGATAATAACGGATTGTGTCTACATCGACCGTTTTTTGAGCCTGATCGTATGCGACAGACGATTTCGGACACCGGTGATCCTGTTGCTGCTTTCCGTTGTGATCCTGGTCTCGGCCATCATCTCCCGGATGCCGTTCGTCTCCGGACAATGGTCGGGGTGGCTGTTGATCTTTATGATCACAATCTTTGTCCTGAATGTGTACGCCGTGAGAACCTATTGGTCGGCCATGGCTCATTTTACGGAAGGGTACAGCGGTGATCTGTCCTCTGCATGGAAAAAACTGTGCCGTAAGCTCTCCGTGCTCCTTGCCCTGTATGTCCTTATGGTCGCGGCGATTGCCGTTGCCACAGGCTACGGAACGACGTCAAAATGGAATAAACAGATTGACGTTGAGATGGAAGACTGGGAGGATGAAGATGAGACGGAGAGAGCGAAGCATGAGCATAGAGCACGCTTTTATGCTGCAATGATCGGAATCGCAGAGGGAATCACGGAGATGTGGCTGGTAAGCATTGCTTTGACGGTCCCGCTGCTGGCTTTTATTTTAGTGCTGATCCTCGGAGAGAGGAAACTGATCAGGCTAATGCTTGCCGAACTGGAAAAGTACCGGCCAGGAGAAATGATGGTAAATCACATTGACACCGAGGCGTCTTCGTGATATAATCCCTACAATACGATGATTCTCAGTCAGAAAGGAGAGAGCCATGCGCTGCCCGAAATGCGGTACGGAAAATCCGGCTTATGCTGTCGTTTGCGAACACTGCGGGGAATTTCTTCCCAAAGAGGACCCGCTTGCGAAGACCACGGAACCGATCCTTGATCCGAACACGGAAAAACGGATCCGCTGTGCGTATTGCTGGCACTCCAATCCGGCCGAAAATGAGTTTTGTGAAGTCTGCGGTATGCCGTTAGGGTATGTTCCGTATCCCGAGGCGGAGGGGGATTACACGACTCCTACCAGGGAGGACCTGCTGCCGAAGGTAATGCCGAACCAAACCCCGGACAATCCGGTGCCGAACGGGATGGTCCGGTGCCGTAAGTGCTGGCATGATAATCCGGAGGATGCATTTTCCTGTGAATTCTGCGGCTTTCCGCTGCGGCGTGACATGCCCGAGGAGGAACCGGTGGAAGGGACTCCGGCACAAGCGATCATACCGAAGGTTGTCCCCAACAGAACCCCCAACAATCCGGTTCCGAATGGGAAGATACGATGCCGAAGCTGCTGGCATGATAATCCGAGCACTGCCACTTCCTGTGAATCCTGCGGGGTCCCTTTGCAGTCGAAGAATAAGAAACGCAGGAACAGAGAGGCCGGTTATGATGTCTTTAAGGAGCTGCGGTCCCAAACGATCCAGTGCCAGGGCTGTGGTACTTCGGTGCCGTGGAATACTATGACCTGTCCGGTCTGCGGGCTGGTTCCCAGGGTCGGGGGTGTCTATGATCCGGATAGTAACAGAGGTGGGGGCGGCTTTTGGACGGATACCTTCCATTACATCTTCAACAACGGTCAGATGGACCTGAAAGAAGAGGAACGCGCAAAACAGGAGGAACAGGAGCGGATCGAACAGTCGAAGCTTCGGGGAACCGCCGCCGGCGTTACCCGGGGAAAAACCCGCTGCCTTACCTGCTGGACCGAGAATCCTCCGGGAGTAACATCCTGCAGAAACTGCGGGTCACCTCTCCGGATCGGCGTTACCCACAGGTCTCCGAAAAGCAGATACTGCGAATGCGGATATGTGAACGAGCCGGGGGCCACCATCTGCGTAAAATGCCGCGGGTACATCAAGAAAAAATGTCCCTCCTGCGGTTTTGAGAATCTTCCAGGAGTAACCATCTGTGCCAAGTGCGGAGTGCGGCTTTCCAAACCGAAGAAAACGAAATAACCGGGAGAAGTAATCTCAGGGGGAAAGGACGGAACCATGCGCTGCCCGAGATGTGATTTTGAGAATCCGGAGTATGCCGTTGTGTGTGAGCAGTGCGGGGAATTCTCCGGATGCAGTGGTCTGCATAAACTGCAATGGCTGGCTGAAGAGGAAATGTCCCTCCTGCGGGTATGAGAATGATGCCCGCGTGACAATCTGTGCAAATTGCCGCGAAAGACTTGCCGAGCCGAAGAAGATCAAGCCGTGGTAGAAAGAGGAATACCACTTGACTTTGCAGCGAAAACGCGGTATATTGTGCAGGCAATCTGAGATTGCCCTTGTTTTCCGGGCTTGTACCGGTTTCGACGGGTGTTTTGAAGTTGTGGAAGCCATTCATGTACCGGACCATGTAAATAACCGGAAAACCTAAATATAAACGCAGACAATAGTTTTGCACTTGCTGCCTAATTAGGCAGCTGTCGGCCCGCGGCACCCGCGCAACGGTCAACCGGCATCATCTACGCGGGAAACGACACGCGATAAGCTTTGCCCGCGTGGGCGTATCATGAAGCTACTGAGTCCGTGAGCCCGATCATCGGCGCACGGAGGAGGGAACGGGCGCAAGCCGGATCGGTGGTCTGTAATGGGAGAAACTGCAATGAATGGGCATTCGGACAGGGGTTCGACTCCCCTCAGGTCCATACGGACATTATTTTTCGGGGTTCCGGGCAAAATTGCCCCGGCATCCCGAATATTTTTACTTTTAAAGGTGAATGATATTGACTTTTTTGGAATATGTGACAGTGTGCAAAACAGTGGATGCATTCTCACAGGAACAGCGTTAAAGGATATGTTCGGAAGCATTTTTCAAGGGAAAAAACAGAATACGGAAAATGAGCGGGCTGAAGTCTATATGCAGGATTCAGCCCGTTTTTTTGATTTTGAAAAAACTTGTGAAAACGACGGAGACATGGTAAAATAAATCGACTATGGGCATTTGAAAAGAATCCATGAATAATTTGGTTGACAGTCGGGAGACAGACAATATGACAGAAACCGGTAAAAACAGAAAAACAAATCCCGCAGACTCCGCCGCTTCCGGCATTGCGGCCGAGGGAGTACGAATCAATAAATATCTCGGGGAGGCTGGTATCTGCTCGCGCCGCGAGGCGGACCGTCTGGTGGAAGCCGGGCAGGTTACCATCGACGGCGTGGTTGCGCATGCGGGAGACCGCGTGATGCCGGGACAGAAGGTGGTGGTTGCCGGGCAGGAAGCAGCGAAGGAGCAGGAGGACATTCTGCTTGCATGCTACAAACCGAAGGGTATCGAGTGCACCTCGGACCGCAGCAATCCCGATAACATCATTGACTTTCTGCACTACGGGAAACGCATCTACACGATCGGGCGCCTCGACAAGAACTCCAGCGGTCTGATCCTTCTCACCAACAACGGCGATCTTGCATACCGCATTGCCAAGGCGGGTGACCGTCATGAGAAGGAGTATGTGGTCACGGTGGATAAGCCCATCACCGAGGAGTTTCTCGAGGGGATGACCAAGGGGGTTCCGATCCTCGGGAAAATCACGGCCCCTGAGAAAATCCGCAGGACCGGCGAG
>JAGCVY010000076.1 GCA_017962105.1 Lachnospiraceae bacterium | reverse complement strand
GCCCATGCATCCTCGCGGAACCACTCCGTTTTATAATCCGTAAAGCCTTCGGAATAGTAGTATTCTTCCTCTCCCCCGCATGTGAAAACAAGATAGGTATAAATACTTTCCTGATTGCAGTATTCCTTAACAATCGTATAGTCCGATTCCTCTAATCCGAAATACTTCTGCATGTCCGCCCGGAACTGCTCCCGTTGTTTCTGAAGGTCGGCCGCCTCCTGTTTGTCGCGTCGCTCGCGCGAGTCAGAAACCGAAAGAACCACAACCACCACAAAAATGGTAAAAAGAGCACCACCGACTATTATAATCCATTTGACACCGTTCAACAAACCCTTTACCGCGCTCTTTACCGAACTTCCCACATCATCACCCCCGTCCTTGTGTTGTTCCGACTATTATACCATAATTCAGCGAACAAGGGAAGCCCCACCGGGGTGGAGGCGATTTTCGCCCGGCAAATGCACCGCAGCTCATGCGGCTCCCATGTAAACTTCATTGACACCCCCAGTCAAAACTGCTATACTGTTTTTGCGTATATTTCCCAAGGAGGTGTTACCATGACTGATTTTGATGCTTATATCGGCAGCGAATATGTTCGGTGGAGAGGGAAGCCGAAGCGCTCCTGTTTTGTGTTGGAGTGCATATTCAACCCGCTTTTGATCTTCGCACTTATTTGGGCTGCATTTGACTTGACGTTCCTTTTCTTTCTTAAGAAAATGCCCTCGAGCGGCATGCCCGGCGCCATGAAAGGCTTCATCGGCATCTTCTTCCTGATTCACCTGATGCCGGTTTGGCTGTACTTAGGAGGCGTAATCTTCTCCTTCCTGCGGCAGCGCAACATCGAGTATGCCATCACGGACCGCGGCATTTATTTCTCCAGCGGCGTATTCTCGAAGACCATCAACTTCAAGCCCTTCGCGGAGATTTCCAATATCAGCATGCATCGCGGCGTCATCGACCGCATGACCAACTGCGGCGATGTGACAATGACCTGCGGCGCAGGCGGCAAATACACCACCGCCGGCTCGTCCTTCGGCAGCGCCTTCGCAATCCAGGACATTCCGGATTACCAGGAGGTCTTCCAGCTCGTTCGCCGCATGCAGACCGACATCTACGCCGACACCATGTACCCGAACGCTCTCCGTCCGGAGAACAACCCCGGCTACAGCACGCAGTACCAGCCGACGGATCGCCGGTACTAAACAGAACAAAAAAGCACACTGCCATGGTGTGCTTTCGTTTTCGCGGTGCACTCTTCCCCACCGGAGTGCACCGCACATCTTTATCGCCTGATTACTTCAATTCAATCGTCTTACCGTTGATGCAGATTGCAACAATTTCGTCCATCGGAATCAGCCGCTCGCCGAGAGCTGTCGTGTCGAAGGACTGGTTCGGCATGAGAGAGTACGTCTTCGAAGAAGTTTTCTTTCTGACCTCACTCTCATCACCGTCACATCCGATCCAGCCGTCCCAAATCTCCGGCTCTGCCTTTCCGGTTTTCTCCGGGGCAACATTTCTTTCCCTGTTCGCAGGATACAGAATGGTTCCGTCGGCAAGAGTGATGTACTCCAACCGGAAGTCTTGATAACTGCCTTCTGCAAATACATCCAGGCAGGCCTGTGTAACCTCAACCTTGGTAATCCGTACATCTTCCGACGTGTTGTACAAACGAGGAACCTGCCCGTTCTTTTTGTTGATCCGGAAGGTTTCTTTCTTCGCCGGGTAATTGCAACACCAGTTGAACGCAAAGCGTGCATCCTGCGTATTTTTCGTATTGAAACCACATTCAAAGTGGATTAACGACCGATTCAGCTCATGGCCTGCCTCAGCCATAACCTCCATCAAAAGCCACAGATGGCCGTCCCGGAAAAACGGTTTCAGAGAGGCGCTGTGTCCGTCAGGCAAAACGGCCTTTAGTTCTCTCTCGTACCGCTCCGTGCAGTCAATATCGGCAAATGCCGCTGTCAACCGGTTGGTCTCATACAGTTCGATGTAGAAATGTGTCGGTCCCAGTTCTTCCGGACACTTGCCGGTCTCAAACTCCTCCACCGGAATATCGGTCTCAATCTCAACCCACTGCCTTCCGGCATCTCCGATGGCGTCCACCACTGTAACGGTCACATCGTCAATGGTCTTCGAAAGGCCGATCTGGTAATAACCGTTGTCCAGTTCCTCCATGGTGCTCTCAAGGCCGATCAGCTGCAGGAAACGAACATCGTACACGATGCGCGCCGTGGCGACGAAGGTTCCGAGAAGAAGCACCGCAAGGGCCGCTGCCACCAAAACAAATCGCCCGATACGCCTGCGTATGAAGTGCTTCCCGGAAGGTTCCGACACGGCAGCTTCTTCCACATATTTCGTATCGATATTGCCGATTGCTTCAAACAAATCATATTCGTTCATATTGTGATTCCCTCCTTTTCCAGGTATTGTCTGAGCGCCTTTCGCAGGCGGAACAGTATGGTTTTCACACTGCCCTCCGACACCCCCAGACGGGCGCCGATATCCCGGACGGAATCACAGAACCAGTAGCGTCGCACGAAGACGGTTCGCTGTTCTGTTGTGAGTGTGTCAAGGAATTGCTCAATCGTCTTTGTGAGCTCCTCCGACAGGACATTCGCTTCCGTGGTTTCCTTCGCGGGAAGGCACTCTAAAAGTTCATTCGTAAGCTCGCATTGCACCGCATGCCGCTTCGCTCGCAGGCCGGCTTTATAGCGATTGACAGCGATTCCCCGCACAATCTTTCCGAGAAACGGGAAGAAGTAGTCGTGCGGCTCGTGGGGCGGAATCCGGTTCCATGCTTCCAGGTACGTATCGTTCTCACACTCTTCCGCACTCTGCATATCCCCTAGGATTCCGTATGCAATGTTTCTTATACGGGCGCCGTACTGTTCCGACGTTCGTTTTATGGCTTCTTCGTCTCTGGCCAGATAGAGCTCCACAATCTGCTTGTCTTCCATGCGCGGCACCTCCTTTCCAAAAGGCATTACCCTTTCACCCACAATATCAGCATTTTCCGCACGCAGGTTGACAACCGGTCGGAAAATGGTGCAAAGAAGTTGATTGCCAAAGTTATTTCTGGTTTCAACCCTGGCCTTCGTTTTGGTCTGACTAACTTCCGGTTTGGCTCTTTTCCGCTGTTTTCGCTGTTGTTTTTCCCCGTTTCCCGGAGTATAATTGAGGAAAATGCGAGGGATTTTGAGTATGCGGTCGCGAGCCTCCGGAGAGTCGTTTGCAAGAGTAACTTCCGGATGCCTTTGTGCAAGGTTCTCCATTCCGTATCCTCCTGCCAGTGTTTTTACTTCAGTAAACTTGGCTTCAGGCTGACGTCATCCGGCAAGATGAACGTGAGCCCGATCCGTTCCATCGCATTTTTATCAAATGACTGCAAGGCCTTCTTCATGGGTGTCGCACCATGAAGTTTAGGCCTTGTTGTATTATTGATGTGATTAATCATCAACAAGACCTGCTCCTGCGTCAGTTCGTCAAATGCGGTTCCTTTCGGCAGTACATATCGTATGTATTCGTGATTCTTTTCCAGCTCGCCCTTTTGCTCCGAATGCCTCGGCTCGCAATAGAACAGCTTCATTCTCGGACTCCCGTCCAACCCCTTTTCAAACCGCTCCGGATCCGCAAACTCGCAGCCGTTATCCGTCAATACAACAGGGAACCATTCCCGGAAGGTCTCGGCACCGAGCTGCTCTTCCAGCCGGTCGAAGGTTTCTACCGTGTTCGCCATTTCCTTGCTGTCAATCAGAAATGCGAGCATCAGGTTGTTCTCCGGCCAGAGAAGCGTCTGCAGCAGTTTTCCGCCTTTCACGCCTTCCACCGTGTCCATCTGGACCACCCGGATTCCCGGGTTCTTCTCCAGATACTCCAGGTAATCGGAATAATGGTGTCCCTTCTTCTTCCGATAGGATACCTTGGGTTGTTTCGTGTAGTGCCTTCGCTTCCGATACCGGACCGTACGGTGCATGTCCAGGTTCCGTGCCGTCAGGATCCCCATATCGATGTATCGGTACAGCGTCCGTTCGCTGCAGGGAATGTCCGCCCTGTGGCCGGCCATGATGTGTGTGAGCGGCTGGCCTTTTTGGATCAACGGGCTTACCAGACTGTCCAGTGCCGCCAGCTCGTCCCTTGTCATGTCGATCCCTTTTCTTGCCTCGTGCAGTCGCTCCACATACTCTTTGTGAGCATAGTCCGCATTGTACAGATACTTATCGAACAGACATCTCATTGACTTTGAACAGCCGTTACATACATACGGGGCCTTCCGTTCGATAGGACAGGGGGCATCCACAAAGTCCGGGCACAGTTCATTGCACTTCAGGCACTGCCTGCAGGGGACCTTGCATTTGTATCGTTTATGCTTCTTGCACACATCCCTCCGCCGGCAGGTTTCTCTGTACTTGCATCGGTTCGGTTTAACATACTGTCCGGTCAGATTTGCCCGAACCTTATGATAGCGATGCACCCGGATCTCTTTGGAAACCGTATCCGGGGAACAGCCGATAGCATCTGCGATCTCACGAAACGATCGATGCTCCCGCAGTCCCCGCTGGATCTCATAGCGGTCTTCCCGGGTTAGATGTTGTCCTTTCCTACGTCCTTCATCAGTCATACTCTCTCCATTCTCAGGAGGATACATGCCCATTATATCACTGTATGACTAACTTATGGATTCAACCTAAAAACCAGAAGTTTGAATTTCAATTAAGTAATGGTGCAAAGAAGGCCCGCGTCCTGCGGGCCTTATCTAGGTTTC
>JAGCVY010000075.1 GCA_017962105.1 Lachnospiraceae bacterium | reverse complement strand
GGGCAATTAAAAAGAGGCTCTTCAGAGCCGGCCCGTGACCGCAGTGCGGTTGGCGATTCTTCAGAGCCTCTTTAGAGGCAAGCAGGGAACAGCGGCTTATAGCCGCAGAGGAAACCACCAGCTCAGCTGGTGGTCATGATTTATGCTTCGCTCAGTTATCACTCAAATTGTGCTTGATACAAGTTGTAGTACCTTCCCTTTTTCTTCATCAGCTCTTCGTGGGTACCGCTCTCCACGACGGTTCCGTTGCCGATGACCAGGATGGAGTCGGCGTTTTGGATGGTCGAGAGGCGGTGGGCGATGACGAAGCAGGTCTTGTCGTTCATGAGGGTTCGCATCGCCTTCTGGATGCGGCGCTCGGTGCGGGTGTCGACGTTGCTGGTGGCCTCGTCGAGGATGAGCATCTTGGCGTCGTAGAGCATGGCGCGGGCGATGGTGAGAAGCTGCTTCTGGCCCTTCGAGATGTTGCCGCCGTCCTCGGTGATCACGGTGTCGTAGCCCTGCGGCAGGCACATGATGTAATGGTGGATGTGGGCGGCCTTCGCGGCCTCAACAACTTCCTCGCGGGTGGCGCCGATGCGGCCGTAGGCGATGTTGTCGTAGATGGTGCCGTGGAAGACCCAGGTGTCCTGCAGAACGAGGGCGTAGGCCCGGCGCAGGGACTCCATCGTAAAATGCTCATGCGGCGTGTCGTCCACGTAAATCTGCCCGGAGACTGGGTCGTAGAACCGCATCAACAGGTTGATGATGGTCGTCTTGCCGGAGCCCGTGGGCCCGACGATGGCGATCATTTTTCCTGCCTCGGCGTGAAGGTTCACATCCCGCAGGATGGGTTTTTCCGGGCGGTAGGAGAAGTTGACATCCTCCAGCTCCACCTCGCCGCGGATATCCGCAAGTTCGACGGCGTCCTTCAAGTCAGGCACCTCGTCCGGCTCGTTTAAGAGATTGAACACACGCTCGGCAGCGGCCAGCGCCGAGAGAAGCTCATTTGCAATGTTTGCAACCTCGTTGATGGGGCCGGAAAATTTTCTGGTGTACAGCACGAAGGACGAAATCTGTCCGAGGTTGATGATCCCGTTCATATAGAACAGCGAACCGAACATCGCCGTCAGTGCCAGCGAAAGGTTGTTGATGAAGCTGATGGACGGGCCGATCTTCGAGGCGATGTAGTCGGCGTCGTAAAATGCTTCGCAGGTCTGCTCGTTGATCCCATCGAAGTCCGTGATGGTGAGGTCCTCGTGGGCGTACGCCTGAATGGTTTTCTGCCCGGAGAACATCTCCTCGGAGTACCCGTTCATCTCACCGTACATCGCAGACCGCCTCGAGAGAAGCGGGCGGGCTTTCCGTGTAATGTACCGCGTGTAGAAGACCGAGAGCGGGATCGTGATGAGCACCGCCAGAACAAGAGGCGGGCATACGGTGAGCATCATGATAAATGCGCCGATCACCGTGACGATACTCGCGAGGATCTGCACCACGTCGGTGGAGAGCGAGTTGCTGATGACGTCGATATCGTAGGAGACGCGGCTGATGATGTCTCCCGTCTGGTGGGTGTCGAAGTAGCTGACCGGGGTGCGCATCAATTTGTCGAAGACTTCCTTGCGGAGCTTCTTGCCCACGGCGCGGCCGACCTTCATCATCAAAACCGAGAGGACGAAGGAGCAGACGGCGGAGGCCGCGTAGATGATGATCATCAGCTTGGTGTAGTAAGCGACAGTCGCAAAATCCACCTTTCCCTTGCCGAGGCTCACGGCGTCGATGGCGCGGCCCGCCAGCTTCGGACCAGCGAGAGCCAGAAGGTTGGCCCCGAGAGACAGGATCAGGGCGGCTGCCATCGGGATCCAGAAGGCGGAAAGGTAGGAGAGGAGACGGAGAAGCGTCCCCTTGGTATCCTTCGGGCGGGAAGTTTTGTTGCTAAGCAGTGGCATGTGCTTCACCTCCCGTCTGCGAAATGTAAATATCGCGGTATACCTCGCAGGTTGCGAGGAGCTCTTCGTGGGTGCCGTAACCGAGCATCGCGCCGTTCTCCATCACGAGGATGCGGTCCATGCTCATCACGGAGCTGATTCGCTGCGCGATGGTGATGGTGGTCGTGTCCGGATAGTGCTCCCGGATGGCACGTCGAAGCGCGGCGTCGGTCTTGTAGTCCAGGGCGCTGGAGGCGTCGTCGAGGAGCAGAAGGTCAGGGTGCCCTGCGAGGGCGCGGCTGATGAGGATCCGCTGCTTTTCGCCGCCGCTTAAGTTTGCGCCGGCCTTCGTCGCGGCGTACGCGTAACGCTCGGCCTGGGACTCAATCATCTGCGCGATGTTGGCGTCCTCTGCCGCCTGACACATCTCGTCGTCGGTGACCTCGCGGCCGAACTTGATGTTTGCTTCCAGCGTGTCGGCGAAGATGGTGTCGTTCTGGAAAACGACGCTCATGGGCCGCCGGAGATCCTCCGGGGCGTAGGTCCGCACGTCGCGGCCGTCATAGAAGATCTGACCGTCCTCCGTGTCATAGAAACGCATCAGCAGGTTGAGCAGCGTTGTCTTGCCGCAGCCGGTGGCGCCGATGATGCCGAGGCGCTCGCCGCGGCGGAGCGTGAAGGAGATGCCGCTGATGGCATTTTCCCTCGTGTCATCCACCTTCGCGTTGTTCAGCACGGGGTAGGAGAAGGAGACGTTGTCAAACACCACAAGGGGCATCCGACCGTCGGCACCCCGCATGGATTCGGGAAGCGTATGCTCCTCGTCCGCGGGCAGAACGGGCGGCTGCTCGTCGGCGAGGACCAGAACCTCACCGATACGGTTGGCGGATGCGGCAGCCTTCGTGGACTGGATGAAAATGCGGTTCATCCCCATGATGGCCTGAAGGATCATATTGAAGTAGGTAAGAAACGCGAGGATGACGCCGGGCGCCATGAGGCCTGCGTTTACGCGGCGCGCGCCGAAAATGATGACCAGCGTGAGACCGATGTTTAAGCAAAGGTTCATCACGGGGTTCGGGATGGCCATGGTGATACCGGTGCGGAGATCGGTTGTGGTCAGGTCGTCGTTGGCTCTCGCATAGCGCTCGGTCTCATAGGGCTCGCGGGAGAGCGCTTTCACGACACGGATGCCGGTGATATTTTCCCGAAGCACGCGGGTGATGGCGTCGACCTTATCCTGAACGGCGCGGTACATCGGGATACCCTTGAAGGAAATGAAGAGGATGATGCCCGCCATAACGGGTACCATACACAGAAGAACAAGCGCGAGGAACGGATCCATCAGGGAGGAGACCATGATGCTTCCCAGCAGGAGAATGCATGCGCGCACGCCCATACGCTGGATCATGCCGATAAAGTTCTGCACGTTGTACGTGTCGGAGGTCATACGGGAAATGAGGGACGGCAGCGTGACATAGTCGAACTGCGAGCCCGTGAGGCGGGTCGTGGTCGCGAAGAGGTCATGCCGCAGATCGCGGATGCAGTCGCGGGCCACCGCGGTGGCGCGGCGGTTTGCTGCGATATTTAAGGTGCGGACAAGGACTGCGGTGAGGATCATCAGAAGTCCGAAGAACACCACGGGACCGGATTTGCCCCCGGGGACCACATCATCGATGATGTACTCCAGAAGGAAGGGGAGAACCAGTTCCCCGATGGTGCCGAAGAATTTGACGGTCATACAGAGCGCGACGCGGAGCCGGTATCGCCCCATATAGCGAAGAATCCATTTCATAACGTGTCTCCCGGCAGAAGCTGCCTTGGTTGATTATTTGGGAACGCCGCGGGACTGCGGTTCCCGGAATGCGTGATCACGGTCTCATTTTCCGGATCTCGTCGACGGTACAGCCGAAGGCTTTCGCCATCTGTTCAATGAGGTAATCCTCCCGCTGTGCGGCGAAATTGCGGATGGTCTCACGGGAATTCTCCACATACTCGACGCTGGTCCAGATCGTGTTGCCGAACCAGCCGCCGGTGTTGTAGGCCTTCTTCATGGCGGCGATGTAGGGCGAGAGTTCCGATCCCTGTTCCGCGGCCATGGCGTCGATCTCGGCGCATACGGAGGCGTAGGAAAATGCGCCTTCGGCGAGCTCGAGCACCCGCTTGATGAAATATTCCCGGCAATCCTCTCTTGCCATGAGCGCCGTGAAGAGCGGAGCATAGCGCTGTCCCTTGGTCATCACGGTCTTAAGATAATCTGTCGAGACGAGACATTCCGTGGGATTGTCGTAGATGTTGTAGCAGTAGTCCATATCGTGGGGCAGGAAACGCCAGCGGCCGTCGTAGACGCCGTCGCCGTACCCGCCGGATTCGTCCGCATAGTAGCGGTAGACTTTATAGTTGTTGTGCGGCCAGTCATAATTGCAGACATAGATGTTGGCCGCGTAATAGTCGAGGTAGTTTTGAACATCCATGAACTTCTGAAGATCCGCGTAGTTGGACTCTACGGTGTAGTCCAGATCCCTGAACGAGTTGTAGGCGTCGTTGAACTCCTTGCACTCCGCCACATCGTTTTGGTCCGTGTCGGGATTTTTCGCTGTCTCGGTGCCGCCGATCACGATGAACTCCCCTTTCTTCGTGTCGTCAGGGAACTTCTGCTTGAAATAGGTGTCGCAATAGCTCTCGTGCATCCAAACGAAGTTGTAGAAGGAGCCGTTTAAGTAGACGATCGCGGGGCAAACCTCCTCGTAGCAGGGGTAACCCGCCTTGCCGAGCAGGCGCTGGTTGAGCTCGTCCCGCAGGAACGCGAACTGCCAGTCGTTGCCGTAGCTGCGGAGCACCAGGCGGTCATAGGAGGCGATGTCCTCGCCGAGGGAATTCTTCGTGCCGAAGAAGTCGTATTTGAATTTGCCGACGCCGGAGGCGTAGGATTTGCGGGCGATCAGCTTGAGGGATTTCACGGCGTTCTGCCGGGAGTATGCGCCGTAGACCCGCGCGCCGGCGTACTGGCTGACCAGAAGGCTGCCGGACGCGTCGAGGATCTCGACATGCACCGGCCGCTCGCTGACGTCGCCCCGAAGCTTGTAGTTTTCCCCGTAGAGGATGCCGTCGGGCTTGCCGAGAAAATCGGCGGTGTCGCCGATCAGGCTGATGATCAGGAGCCGGGCGGAGGAGTCGGAAAATCGTGTCGTGATCCCTTCCGCAACAAAATAGGTATGTACGGCGGTGGGCGAAATGGTGCCGTCCGCGTAAAATGTCTTAGCCTTGAGCGTGCGCGCTTTCGGGTAGTCTCCCTTGCCCGCCTCGATGGCGATGGGCTCCTCGTACCGGGTCGAGCCCTTGCCGTCCGGTGCCGGCTCGCTTCCGTTCATGGTGTAGAACGTGACGCCGTTTGGCGCAGCGTTGGTCACGGTCACGGAAAACTCCGCCTCGAAGAAGGTTCCCTGCTCGGAAAATGAGGGCGCCTCCCCGAAGGTCTCCGCATCGGAATAGTCGATCCCTTCGATGTCGACGTCGGGCGACGGTGTCGGCGTTGCCGTCTCGGCGGGCTGTGTCGCTTCCGCCTGCGCCCCGCCTGTCGGGGCGGGAGCGTCCGTACCGCTTCCACCGGTGCAGCCCGTCAGGAGAAGGACTGCGAGAAGCACGGGGAGAAACCGAAGGTGTCTTTTGTGAGTCTCTGAAAAACAAAGCATGATGAAACAATCCGAACCTTAATATAGTATACGCGCGTTAATCGCAAGCCCTATCATATCACACTGTTCCCGCAAATGCGAATGGCTTATCTTAATATTTCGCAAATTTTCCGCTTTATTTCGGGGCATTTTCCGGGGTTTTGCGAAAGGAAAAATGACGGTCAAAAACCCCTCTCGGCGACCGCTGTACTACATGCGTAGAATCAAATGTGATTTTTTCACGGAAAATGCGGTTGTTTTTGCGTAAAAATACCGAAAACCCTTGAAAAATGCGTTGACTACGGGAAAAATGCGTGATATATTCAAAAGTAGGTTATTGCGCAATAGCCTCGTTTTGTGTTGTTTGATTTTCTTACTACAAACGTAGAACAAGACGAAAATTTTCGGACAGATGGGAACCCTGCGAATGTCATTTCCGCGTAAAAAATTGGACATGGGATTATTGATTTTGGAGGAACGCTCCTGCGAGGTGATCACGACCTGCGCGAGGAAGTTCCATCCGGATTGGGATTTCAACCGTTTCGAGGCGATCCAGTGCAATGCGGCGGACGCGGTGCCGGAGGACGGCAGCCGCTACGACGCGTCGTACATTTTCCATATTGCGGGACCGGCGCTTGACGCGCTGGATCGGGAGATTCCCTTCCTGTTCCCGTTGGAGAGAGGAAAACATTACCTGTGGGAGCTCTTCACGGATCTCCCGAAAAGCGGAGGCAGCCGTTCCTCGAGACAGTTCTGGAACCGTCTGTCCCGCGCAATGTCCGCGATCGAGCTGCCCATCACGACGGACGAGCTGGTCGGGGAGTTCGAACAGGCTTCGCTGGCGCTTCTTGCAAACGCCGTTGACCTGGGCGACCGCTTCTATCTTCCCGAGCTGGATTACGGCGGATGGAACGGCGGATTTGTAACGAAAGATTTTCTGATTGAGGGGCTGCGGATGCTCGCGGCCAAACTGGATGCTACGGCCGGGGAAAGGAAGAAGGAGAAGGCTTCGGAGGAACCCGGCAAAACCGATACTATTACCGAAGGGGGTAACGAGGATGAAGGTGTATCCGGACAAAAGGACTGAGACAGTCTGCACGGGAGTATTTTACGGAGGTATTGCCACAGCTGCGCTCTGCGTCATTTTCGCGGCGCTGACGATGGTGTTCGGCAAATCCACGGGACATTCGATCATCCGTGCGGCGGCGTTCCTCGGCTTTGCCGCAGGCGGCGGCCTGTTCGCGTATGCGGCGCGCATCGGCATCCGTCCGAAATTCTGCAAGTTCTTCTACTTTGCAAGCACTGCAGCGTTCGTCGGCGGTATTCTGGTGGCGGTTGACTATGCGTACATTTTCAGCACCACGGATCCGAAACATGTGGCGGAGATGCTTTTGGCACTCCTTATTCTCGTGATCATTGCTCTCTCGGTAATGTTCGCGTATGCCCTTGTAGGCTGGGATGCGAACAAGCAGTTTTATGAGCTGACGAGAGACCGCATGCTTTGCATCGGCATCAGCGGAAGCACCGCGATCGCCGGACTTTTGGGCATCATCTTTTCGATCATCGCCCAGAAGGACGGACAGGCGCCGGCCCTTTGGGAGGCTATCGCACTCTTCCTGATCCTCGTTCTTGTATACGGCTGCCCGCTCGTTCTGATCCTGTTCTGCACGAGAATCTCGGATCCGATCACCGACAAGGAGATCGAGCAGGGCTTCAAGATGGCGGATTCGCCGAAGAAGGATAGCGCGGACAAGGCGAAGGACAAAAACAAGGAAAAGGACGGCAAGGGCAAGGACAATAAGGATAAAAACAAGCCCGCCGGCAGGGATATCCGCAAGGATGACCGCCTCGGCAAGAAGGATAAGAAGGACGAAGCGGATAAGAACGGCGATGTGAAGAAGGACAATGCGGATGCTTCGGAATCCGCAGACGACGGCAAGAAACTCGGATTCCTTACGAAGGGCAGCAAGAAGGATAAGGACAAGGATAAGAAGAAGGGCCGCGATGCCGACCGGAAGAAGGACAGCGACAACACCGTGTCCGACGTCATCTCCACAAACCGCAGAAAGCCGGTTGAGAGCACGAACCCCACGGATCTGGATGCATTCCTGCGCAAGGCGGAGGAGGAAGAGGAGCGCAAGGCTCGCGACGCCGCCTGGGAAGCTTCCCGTGAGAAGAAAGAGGCAGAGAAGAAGGAGATCACGGAGGCCGCTGAGGCTGCCGCAGAGTCCGTAAAGGAAGCTGCGGAGGAGACCAAGGAGGACGAGACCGTATTTTCCGACAAGAACTCCAAGAAGAAGGATAAGAAGAAAGACAAGGAGCGCCGCAAGAAGGAGAAAGAGAAGGAAAAGGAACTCCGCGGCGTGAACACCGCACTCTTCGTCAACCCGAGAGAGCGCAACAATGAAAAGAGATACATTCCTACCAACAGCATCGGCCTCGGCAGCGAGGAGGAGAAGCTTGAGGAGGAGAAGAACGAAGAGATCGTCATCGACGTGAATCCGGTTGAGGAAGTTGTCAACGCCGTTGAGGCTGTGGAAGAGTCCGCGGCACAGGGCGAGGGAAGTTTCTTCGGCGAGACCGAGAGCAAGATCTTTGAGGAGCTGGAAGGCGAGTCTGCTGCTGCGGATGCTGCGGCGGCTGCTGCGAGAGCTGCGGAGGAAGTTGCGGAGCAGACCGGCAACTCCTTCGATATGATCGACGAGGCAGTCGAGGAGGCCGCTTCGGAGGAAGAACAGCTTCGCGACCAGCAGGATGACGCGTTCCGCAAGATCCGCGAGGAGATCGACCGCAAGACCCGCGAGCGCGAGGAAGCGGCTGAGGCTTTCGCCGAGCAGGCGGAGGAAGCGGCGGAGGCTGTGGAAGAGTTTGCAGGCGAGACCGCAGAGGAAGCGGCTGACGTCTTCGGCGAGACTGCCGAGGCAGCGTCGGAAGCTTTCGAGGAGACCGCGGAAACCTTTGATAATATTGCAGAGACTGCGGAAGAGACCGTGGAACCCTTCGAGGAGACTGCGGAGAGCGCAGCGGATGCCTTTGAGGAAACCGCGGAGACTGCGGCAGAAACCTTTGAAGAGACTGCCGAGACCGCGGCAGATACCTTTGAGAAAACGGCGGAGGCTGTGACCGATACCTTCGGCGGAGCTGCCGAGGCAGCGGAGGAGGCAGTGGAGACGGCGGCTGAGCAGGCCGGCGAGGCTGTGGAGGAAGCAGCGGAGGGCGAAGCCAAGGAAGAGTCCCTTTCGGATATGCTTCGCAGACTCGGACTTCTCCGTGAAGGCGGAGAATCCGCGGCAGAGGCCGTCAAGGATACGGCGGAGGAAGCTGTCGAAGAGACAGTGGAAACCGTTGCGGATACCTTCGGTGAAGCTGCAGAGGCAGCGGAGGATGCGTTCGGTGAAACCGCCGAGGCTGTGGAAGAGACCTTTGGTGATGCAGCAGAGTCGGTTGCCGAGGCATTTGAGGAGACCACAGAGTCGGCTGCCGATACCTTCGGCGAGACCGCAGAGGCTGTGGAGGACACCTTCGGGGAGGCAGCGGATGAGGCTGCGGATGTTGCGGAAGAGGCAGAGGATCTGTTCTCCGCAAGAGATACCAAATCCGTGAAGAAGCCGGTGTTCGAGGAGACTCAGGAGTCCGATGACTTCGGTGATCTGTTCAGCCCGGTTGCCACGGTACCGTCCAAGCCGGCAGCGGTTGAGCCGGAGCCGGTCGAGGAGGAAGAGACATTTGCCTTTACTCCTACGGATTTTGTGAAGTCGAGTTTTGATAAGGTTGTAAAGACCGTGGAAGCGGAAGCCAACGAGGCCGAGGAGGCCGCGGAGGATCTGTTCGCACCGGTGGGAACCCGGCCGGAGAAGGCTGCGGAGCCGGTTCGCGAAGAGCCGAAGCCCGCGTTCTTCGAGGAGCCGAAGCCGGTTGAGGCCGAGGAGGAGACCTCTGAGGACGAGAACGAGCTGCCCGAGTACGAGCGCGCACCCGTGATCTCCAACGCAAATCAGGCGATCCTGTGGGCGCTGAAACACGGCAATTCCTTCGCGGATGCAGCGAAGGAGAGCGCCGCCGAGGAGGAAGCGAAAGCGAAGGCTGAGGCGGAGAAGGCAGAGAAAGAAGCGGAAGCGGCAGCAGAAGCTGCAGCTGAAGCTGCAGAAGAAACAGCAGAAACCTTTGACAATATTGCCGAGACTGCGGAAGAGACCGTTGAGAACGCAGTCGGAGATGCGGAAGAGACCGTGTTCGGAGCTACCGAGAGCTTTGCGGAAGCCGTTGCGGAGGCCGCGGAGGAGACCGCGGAAAATGTGCAGGAGGCCGTCGAGGAGGAGCCCAGCTCCTTCGCGGAGGCGATGGCGGAAGCCCTTGCCGGTTCCGAGGCCGTGACGCCTGCCGAGGCGGTGGAAGAGCCGGAGCCGATCGTGATCTCCGACGCCAACAGCGCGATCCTCGCAGCCCTCGAGGCAGCGAGACAGCATCCGGTGGAGGAGCCGGAGGCCGCACCGGAGCCGATCCCCGAGAGCGTTGCAGCAACGGCATGGAACGCTGCGGCGATCGCCGAGGAAGCAGAGAAGGAAGCCGCGGAGCTCGAGGAGGAGATTGCGGAAGCTGCAGAGAACGTCGAAGAAGCCGAGGAGGATTTTGCGAAGAATCTGGAAGCTGCGCGTGAGCGCTGGGCGGACCTCGACGAGGATCTGGATGACAGCGACGAAGACGCCGAGGAAGCCGGATATGACGGCGAGGCGGAGCAGGAATACGACGGCGAAGAGTATGCGGAGGGCGATGAGGATGCCGAGTCCGAGCCCGTGCAGGACGGCCCGATCGTTCCGGAGTATCTGCAGAAGCAGAGCATGGAGGAGCGCGCAAGACGTGCGGCAGCCAAGGCGGCCGTGCCGAAGAGCGCACCGAAGCCCGCGAAGCAGGCGCCGCAGGCGGATACCTCGATTGATGACTTCACCAAGAAGCTGAAGCAGTTGAAGATTGCTTACGAGAACGAGCTCATCACCGAGGAGGAGTACAACGAGGCGAAGAAGCACCTGCTCGAACTCCTGTAATTCCTACAGAAACAAAAAATACAGCGCGATCGGAAATTCCGACCGCGCTGTTGTTTTTTCAGATGAGACGGATCAGGTTGATCAGGCCGGCGCCCACAAAGTACAGGCCGATGGAGGCGATCAGCAGGCTGACCTCCTTGACGGTCACCGGCGACTTCGGGGTTGCCGTGCGTTTCCGCTCCCACACCTTCTTGTCCACGATCCAGACGATGATGAATTGCAGGAAGGCGAGCTGTACGCCGCATATCCGGTAGAACAGGCCGGTCAGCGGCATTCCGCCGAAGCTTGCCATTCCCAACATCAGGCGGAAGCCCTGCAGGAAAAACCAGCCGGTCAGCACGCCCAGCAGGAGATGCAGAAGAAGGATCAGTTTTTCAGGCAATTCACGGAAAAAGGGCATATCAGGTCTCCTTGTCGAATCGAAAACATTTTCCTAAGTTTACCGTAAACCCTCCGAAAATGCAAGGGTCAGAGGCTGTTTTGCAATCGTCTCTGATTGTAAAAAGGGACGGAACATGATATCATGGTTGTGATGGTCGTCGCCCTGCACCGGCAGGGGACAGGGGCCGGAAAAGCCCGTTGCGCGTAACATAAGGAACGCTTGAGGAGGAAGGGAAAATGGGATATGTACATACCGGTGGAATCTCGCTGTACTACGCCGAGTACGGCAGCGGCGAGCGGTATCTTCTGTCGGCGCAGGCGGGCTTTGCGCCGAAGGGAATGCAGCAGGCGCTTGCGGAGATGGGGTACCACGTAATCTGCATCACGCTCCGCGGCTTTGCCCCGTCGTCCTATGTGACGGAGGACTACGGCGACGCCTGGTATGACATCTTCGCGGACGATGTGGTGCGGGTTGCCGACGCCTTGGGAATCGGGCATTTTTCGTATATCGGGGCTTCCCACGGCGCGGGCCTCGGGTGGCACCTGATGCTTCGCCACCCGGAGCGGGTCACGGCTTTTGTGGCTGTCGTGCCCGGGCCTCACAGTCTTGCGGCGGGAACCATGTCCTACCGGCAAATGATGCTTCAGGGCATCATCGACGCTCCGCCGCCCTTCGATCCCCCCATCGACAACGACCCGGCGCGGGAGCTTCGGCGCGCCCGCAGGGCAGAGTGGCTCTCCGGCCTGCCGGAGGCGGATCCGAGGGAGAAGGCGGTGGACTACGGAAGGCCGCTCATGAAATACAAAAACGAGGAGACGCTCTGTGAGAAACTCCGGAGCATCCAGACGCCGACGCTGATCCTCGGCGGGGCGGAGGACCCCATCAGCACGCCGGAGCTGATGATGCGGACGGCGAAATGCCTGCCCCGCTGCAAGCTGGTGATGTACTCAAACTGCGGCCACAACATCGACACCGATCTGATCGAGGAGCTCTGCGGCGAGGCCGACCGGTTCCTCCGGGGAGTTGAGGCCACGGGGCGGTGCTACGCGCCGGTTGCGGAGAATTGACGAAAGAATGATCGGATGAACATTTAAATGAAACGCTGAGGTGTTGAAAAAGTGTTGAAAAAGTGTGAAAAAGGTAATGATTTTTATTCCCTATAATGTTATAATATATATGCTTGTATGAAGGATCCTTGTGTCCTTAAATAGTAGACCCCAAAGCGTGGCGGCGCTTTGGGGCCTTTTTTGTACTACACTGCAAATCAATCATCAAACTTTCTGGATGAGGACTTCCATCGATAATCAGGATTATCGCGGAGTCTCTTAAGATACCGATTCCTGAATTCGATTAGACACATATCGTTGGACGAACCTGCCCATTTTTCTGGTTGTTCCTCCATGAGAGAGTCGTTTTCCCATCCGCATTCAGGACAGACTTCATGCGAATCGTAATCGGAAAATCGATGCTTTTGGCATACGGGGCAAAGATGTTTTTGCTTCTTATAGGTGTCTTCGATGTAGGAATAAGAAGGATTATTTGTGACTTTCTTTTGATACGCATCCCTATAAGCGCGTAAAGATAACTCGTTTTCGCCCATGGACAGATCAATGTCTTCCGTCTGTAAGACGTCACAAATCCAACCACATTCAGTGCATTGAATGTAATCGTTGTATAGGATATCGGTTTCGTCCAGTTTCGGAAAATGGAATTTTCCGCAAACAGGACACATCATTTCACGGTAATTATTTACGTTTAGCATATCTTTTTGCCTTCTCTTTCTTTTGGGCGAGATAGTAAGCACGCCCGTCTGCTGGTTTGTAGTATGTAACAACGACGCCGCTACGTGTGATGACGGCAAATTCGTTGGTTACCTTGTTATACTTGTAGGTTGAACCACGGCTGTCAACAAAACTCTCGACGTCTTTGCGGTTAACCGTGTTGGCGTAAGACACGGCTTTTGCCACATAAGAGGAAAGTGTAGGAGCCCCGACCTGACTTCCGTGACGGTTAAAGTGGTCTTGTGCGGTTGTGTTATTAAAACCCCGAGCCCACGCAAACCCGGTGTGTGAAGTCGGATGGCCCTGTCTTCCGTTACGTGTGTTTCCGTATCGATTACTGGCTCCTTTATTGCTCATGGTGACACCTCCTTCTGAGGCCTTCTCCATGGCTTGTAAAAAACAAATTCTGTTGAGCCGTGAAAATCCTGCAATATTTGTTTCGAAAGTGTTCCGTGAACAAGAACTTTGGGTGGTTCGAGTTCTTTTAGGATTATGTCTAGAAATACATGCCATTCGCATTTTTCACGGAACTCTTTGTTGAATCCATGAGGGCTGATTGCTATAATGGAATGCGAGGGAATGGCTCGAAGAAATTCCGGCAGCAGTTCGCTGACGCCACATCGAAGGTTCGGATAAATCGGAATTCCGTTGTCTGCGAAAAAGTAAGTGAGTGACAGGTTGTCATTCATCTGTGCTTTTTGCTTTACAATAGGCATGTCGGAATGGACGCTGAAATCAAAACCGATAATGCCGGCGGTTCTCTTGAAGAACTCCACATACCGTCTTGGACATCGGCGAATCCTTTCAGCGGTATCATCCGGTGAAAAGAAATGGATTGTTGTGCTCTGTAGATTCCTTGTAGAGTTGATAGCCTTGCTGAACGGAAGAAGTTCGCTGGGGGCTGTTGAAGGAATCATGTCAGCTTTTAAAATAGGATATTCCTCTTCCGGCGTAAAATCAGCAGAGGTCACCAAATAAGCCTGAAATGAATCAGGCACCTTGTGCTGTTCGCGCAAGGTATGCATAAAGTTTTTTAACATTTTTTCCTTTCCGGGACACAAGTGTGCTCCGAAAAGCTTGTATGAAGAACCCTTGTGTCCCTAAATAATTTATTAATTGTTTTTCTTTGAGAGTGTGAATTCTGTGTGCGGCAGAAAATCACACATTGCATGTGAACATAGGCATCACCTCCTTTGGTTAAACAGATTTAGCGAATGATGTTTAAGACATCATTGAGTGTAAACAAACGGTATCTTGCTTTATCGTTTGTCTTCAGAAAACCGGCTTTGACCATTTCGTTTAACAATCGGTTGACGGTCGGCATCGACAATCCGGTGTTGTCTACAACTTGTTTTACTGTTGAAACCGGGTTTTTGTAAAACGCATTTAGTATTTGAATCACCTTGGTCGACCTGATTCTTTTCAGGACTTCGGAGCACTGATACTCGTAAAGACTGTTGATCTCTGAGATTATACGTATGTTCCTTTCGCCCTGTTGCGTTACCGCGTTAAGGAAAAAACGGATCCAACTATTCCAATCGTTGTTTGTGCGAGTGTTGTTTAACAGTTCGTAATATTGGTGCCGATCTTTCTCTAGTGCATCGCTGATAAAGAAGAAGGGAGAACCGATCTGGTGCGTATAGTACAAGTAGAGCGGAATCAATATTCTGCCTACGCGGCCGTTTCCATCGTTAAAAGGATGGATCGTTTCGAATTGAGCATGGATGATAGCCGTCTGAACAATTGTCCGCAAATTATCCTTTGGCCGGTTTATATAGTTTATTAAGTTGTTCATGAAGGATGGTACAACATCAGGGGTAGGCGGTACATACTTGGTTATGATGTTTGAACCGGTTCCTGTTCCCACATAATTCTGGACGGAACGGTATTCGCCCGCACATAGGTGCGCATTCTTTTCTCCTTTCATCAAAACCTGATGAACCTGCCAGAAGAATTCGTTGGAAAAAGTGTTGTTCTTTAGATAGGCGGCCCCGAATTCTATTGCATCACAATAATTCAGAACCTCAAATAGCGATGTGTTATTCGTCTCTTGTGGGTCAGCGAGATTGGATAACACACCATCAATGGTAATCATAGTGCCCTCAATTAAGGATGAGGCTACAGCTTCCTTAAATTTGAGAGTGGGAATTAGCAGGTTTCTGTCCAGTTTACTGTTCTTTAATGTCTCCTCGTATAACCTAAGAGTAACAGTTGCATTGACGAGTTCGTCAAAAAACAAATCGCAGTTGACCAAGTGTTCATCCAGAGGCAAGGAAAATGGTGTGTATGCAGGCAAACTCATGTGTGATTTACCTCCTTTCAGTTACAGCCAAGATGAGTATATCACAAGAAAAACAAAAACACAAGCATTATGATTATTTCGCGTCTCTAAAAATCAAATTTGCGCAAAAATGAAAATTGCGTTGAAAAAGTGTTTCAATAGCGTTTAGAATTCTTGTTATATGATAATAACTGATATAGAAATATATGGTAGAATATATTATAGATTTTATATTTTACATAGTTAGTATATATCATTCTTTTGTTTTCAGGAGATCGGAACCAACGGTTACACAACATTTTTTATACTATCGAGAATTGACTTTTTTGAACTAAAAGGATTATAATGCAACCATTCTGTGGATTGTAAACTCGAGAAATGATGACTAGTGGCAATCCGCGGTAAGGAGGACACCATGGACGAATTGAAGGAACTGGCGGCAAGAATCCGGGAGCTTCGGGAAGTCTGCGGTTACACGCAGGAGGAGCTTGCCAAGGAACTGCACATCGATGCGGCGACATACCGGGGATATGAGGAGAGCGCGGCGGACATTCCCATCAGCGTGATCTACTCGATCTCCAAGAAGTTCAATGTCGATTTTTCGGAGATCATGACGGGCGTCAGCGGCAAGCTGCGGACGTACCAGGTCGTGCGCGCCGGACAGGGCCAGCTTGCGGACCGCTATCCGGGGTACACCTTCCAGAATCTTGCGTATCATTTTACGAAGAAGATCATGCAGCCCTTCCTCGTGACCATCGACCCGTCGGACAAGCCTGCGGCACTTGTGCAGCACGACGGCGAGGAGTTCAACATGGTCCTGAAGGGAAGCCTCATTGTGGTGTTCGGCGACCAGGAGATTGTGTTAAACGAGGGCGACAGCATCTACTTTAACCCTACGTACCCTCACGGACAGCGCTGCAACGGCGATGTGCCGGCGACGTTCCTCACGATGATCGCGGAGTAATTCGCGCCCGCTGCGAAACAGGGCGGCGATAACTATAGAAACTATAGAAAACAAGGACGGAAACCATGTTAGAGCGGTATCTCCCCCGTATCGAGTTCGACTCGTACGAGGATTTCAAGAAGAATTATACGGTAAATGCCCCCGAGTACTTCAACTTCGGATGGGACATCGTGGACGGCTGGGCCGAGGAGAAGCCGGAGCTCCGGGCACTCCTGTGGTGCGACGACTTCGGCGATGAGAAGATCTTCACTTTTAAGGAGATGAGCCTTCTCTCCAACAAGGCGGCGAACTATTTCAAATCCCTTGGCTTAAAGCGCGGCGACGTCGTGATGCTGATCCTCAGAAGACGCTGGGAGTACTGGGTTTGCGCC
Organism: Lachnospiraceae bacterium; assembly: GCA_017962105.1. Classification (GTDB taxonomy): domain Bacteria; phylum Bacillota; class Clostridia; order Lachnospirales; family Lachnospiraceae; genus ISDg. The sequence goes on along the minus strand of JAGCVY010000075.1, from coordinate 41,900 downwards.
ACGGCTCTGATCAAACTCGGGATCATCATTATCCCGGGCACGCTGCAGCTCACGAAGAAGGATATCGTCTACCGTGCCAACGCGGCGGATGTAAAGATGTTCGTGTGCGTGGACGACGAGTACGTAATGTCCCAGATGGAGCTGGCAAAGCCGGAGATGCCGGGCGTTCAGTACCTTGCAGTTGTGGACAACGTGGAGCGCGAGGGCTGGATCAACTTTAACGCCGAGATGGATAAATGCTCCGATGTGCTAGCGAAGCCGCAGGGCGACGACCGCACGAAGGGCACCGATATCATGCAGATTTATTTCACTTCGGGCACGACCGGAATGCCGAAGATGGTAACGCACAACTACCATCATCCTCTCGGACACATCGTGACCGCGAAGTACTGGCAGCAGGTGCAGGAGGGCAAGCTTCACATGAGCGTGTCCGACTCGGGCTGGGCGAAGTTCGGCTGGGGCAAGATCTACGGCCAGTGGATCTGCGGCGCCACGATCTTCGCATATGATATGATCAAGTTTAAGCCGGCGAAGCTTCTGGAGATGATGTCGAAGTACAAACTGACGACATTCTGCGCTCCGCCGACCATGTACCGCTTTATGCTGCAGGAGGATGTGGCGAGCTACGACCTCTCCAGCATCCAGAATTTTGCGACGGCCGGTGAGCCGTTAAATGCAGACGTGTTCGACCGCTGGCTTGCGCTCACGGGCGGCAAGATCCACACCGGTTTCGGTCAGACCGAGGGAACGGTTTTGTTTGCGGATTATCCGTGGTTTGAGCCCATCCCGGGCGCCATGGGCAAGCCCTCGCCGATCTACAACATCAAACTGATGATGGACGGCAGGGAGGTTGAGCCCGGTGCCGAGGGAGAGATCACGATCTGTGACGTCATTGACAACCATCCCATCGGACTGTTCATCGGATATTACAAGAACAAAGAGCAGACGGACGAGGCATTTGCCGGCGGGAACTATAACCTGAAGGACGTGGCTTGGCGCGACAACGACGGCTACTGCCGTTTCGTCGGACGCCACGACGACGTGATCAAGTGCTCCGGCTACCGCATCGGACCTTTTGAGGTGGAGAGTGCCCTTGTGGCTCACCCGGCGGTTGTGGAGTGCGCCATCACCGCAGCACCCGATCCAATCCGCGGTCAGGTGGTCAAGGCCACGGTTGTGCTCGCGAAGGGCTATACGCCCTCCGATGAGCTTGTGAAGGAGCTTCAGAACCACGTAAAGAAGATGACCGCGCCTTACAAGTACCCGCGTATCGTGGAGTTCGTCGACGAGCTTCCGAAGACGTTGGGCGGCAAGATCAAGCGCGCGCAGATCCGCCACGAGGATGAGATGAAGAGCGCGAACGCGCAGAAGTAAGAGGTCCGGATAAGGACTCAACAGTATGAAACGGGACGCTCCCGACGATGCCGGGAGCGTTTTTTCGGAAAATGTGTCCCCGGAAGCCCGGGGAGGCACTGAAAAAGGGGGGAGCGTTACCATGGGAGCAGTATACGAGTACACCGACACCGTCCGGTACAGCAAGGTCGACGGGGAGCTTCGGCTCACCATCCCGGCGATGATCGATTATTTTCAGGATGCCGCCATCGAGCAGAGTGAGGTGCTCGGCGTCGGGACGAAGGCGATCAACGCGAGAAATCTTGCCTGGTTCCTGACGTCCTGGGACATCCGGATCCGCAGGATGCCGGAGCTCAACGAGGAGATTGTCATCGGAACCTATCCGTACTATTTCCGCGGCATGCTCGGGAAACGTGCCGTGTATATGAAGACGAAGGCCGGGGAGATCCTCGCGGAGGGCGATGCGCAGTGGGCGCTGATGAACACCGCGGAGATGCGCATGACGCGGATTCCTGTGGATATTCTCGAGGCGTATGAGATCGGGGACGGGCCGTTGTTCGAGCCCAGAAACCGCAGGATTGTTCTGCCGGACAGCGGGGAGATGAAGGCCTATGGCGATGTTCCCGTGCAGGAGTACATGCTCGACAATAACGGGCATATCAACAACGGGCAGTTCGTGCGTCTCGGCATGAGCTATCTGCCCTCGGACCGCGGTTTTACATGGTTCCGCGTGGAGTACAAGAAGCAGGCCCGCCTCGGGGACGTGCTTCGTCCGGTTTGGGCGTCCGATGAGGACCGCGATGCGGTTGCTCTGATGATCGGCGACGAGAGGGCGTGCCTTCTCGAACTTAGTCGGGCTTAGCCCCGGACTTCAAAACGGAGAGGAACCGGTAAGGGAAACAGCAGATTCCGACGGCGGTTGCACCAAACAGCGGTGCAGCCGCCTTTTTTCTTGCAATCCTGCCCGTCGTGCGGTACAATGGCAGAAAGGACACTGTGCATTCATTGGGGTGTAGCGCGGTGACCGGAGGAGGATGTGTATATGGGAAACAGTGTTATTCGGTTTTATGAACCCGAAGGGGAAAACGGATACCTGAGCAACTGGTATCTGTCGGATTTTCAGTACGCGGGGCGGAAATACCACTCGATGGAACAGTACATGATGTTCCAGAAGGCATTGACGTTCGGGGATCTGGAGATTGCGGACCGCATCATGGCGTCGCAGAGTCTTCCGGAGATCAAGAAGCTCGGACGGAGCGTCGCGCACTACAATGATGTTTTGTGGAAGACGATCCGTGTGCAGATCATGCGCCGCGGTATCCGCGCCAAGTTCCAGCAGAACCCGGAGCTTTTATACAACCTGATGAGCACGGGAAGCGCTCTTCTGGCGGAATGCGCGACCCGTGATCTCGTATGGGGAATCGGTTTGGATATCGATGATTCGCGAAGCAACGATCCGAAGGAGTGGAAAGGCCGGAACCTTCTCGGCCGCACGCTGATGCGTGTCCGCGAGGACCTTCGCGCATGGTGCGCCGTGGCGGGCGTTGCGGTGACCCAGTATGTGGACGCCGTGGATCTTCGCACCCCGCAGCCGATCCGCGTTGCGAGGAAGAACGATTCCGAGAAAGCCGAGCGGATCCGCCGCGAGCTGGAGCAGGCTGCCGGCCTGGGAGAGGGCGAAGCATTTTCCGCGGACGCCTTTTCGTCGGGATTTGCCCAGGCGGTTGCCGGGACCATGGATTACGGCAGCGGTCTTGCGGGCATGACGACCGCCAGGACCATGTCGTCCCTCGGAAATAATGCGGCGGACAATGCCGCGGAATCCTCCGTGTGGAACATGCACATTTACGAGGCGTGCATGCTGCCGTATCTCTCGGAGATGGTTGCGACCTGGATGGAGGCCGTGTTCTTCAACCTCCGGCACAGCCGTTCCTACGAGGACCTCGGCGTTTCGAACTACACGTTTGAGGAACTGGAATGGATGTTCCGAAGCGGCCAGAGCGCCGGGCTTCCGGTTGCCGGCTTCTTCGAGATGAAACAGGATATCTTTGATCTGATGCGGTACCAGGGCGGTCTTCGCAATCCGGCTGCGCTTCTCGCGCAGGTGGAGAGCCTGACCGACGGGTTCCACGAGACGATCCCTTCCACCGACACCGAGATGCCGGAGGAGGCTGCTCCGGAGAGCGAAGCTGCGGAGCAGTACGAGGAAACCCACATCCTCGTGGATGTCACCCAGGGAGACAACCGCAACCGGCTTGTCGGGACACAGGATCCCGGCCGCACTTCCGCACCGGAGTCCTATCTCGGGTCCTCGGGAGGCAGCGGGTTCGCCGGCGAGGCGCAGGCGTACGTGCCCGAGGAGGGCGAGGAGGCGGTTACCAGCTTCGGCTCCGGAACCGGCGCAGGCGTCAAGGCGGACGATCTGTGGAACTCCATCCGCGATATGGAGAACGGAACCGCAGAGCCGTCGAGAGCGGAAGCCGACGAGGTGATGAAGACCCTCTTTGCGACGCCGTCGGAACAGGAATCCGAGGCTTTGGAGGAGACCAAGCCGGAGGCGGAATTTATCGATACGGTCACCGAGGTGGTGGACACCATCACCGAGGAAGTGGTTTCGGTCACGGAGCCGGCAGGCTATGCGGAGGAGACCGCGGAGGACATCGGTACGGAGGCTGCCGAGAGCGAACCGGAAGAAGCGGAAGAGGTTTCCGAAGAGACCTACGAAACCGCTCCGGAGGAGACTTCGGAGAGCGGTTACGGGGAGACCCTCGGAGAGAGCACGGAAGACAATGCGGAGCCCGCGGCGGAGGAGCCTGCGGAAACCGCTTACGAATACGAGGAAGAACCTGCAGCCGCTGCGGCTGCGGAATCCGCGGAGGAGTCTGCGGAGACAGCGGAAGAGCCCGCGGAAGAGTATGCGTCCGCAGAGGAGCCGGAAGAGGCTTCGGAGGAACCGGATGAAGAGTCCGGGGAAGATACCGAAGAGCCTGACGAGGAGGACGAAGAGGAAGACGAGTCCGAGGAGGATGAGGAATCCGATGAGGAATCCGGGGAGGAAGAGGAGCAGGAGGACGAGGACGACTACGCCGACAGACGGCAGGAGGAGCCCGCGAGACCGGTTACCCAGTTCATTCCTCACACGGAGCCTGCCCCGCAGAGACCGCTCACGTACCGCGACGAAATCCGCAGCGAGATCGTTATCAAGCACGGCAACATTGCGGCGGTCAACTGCGACTGCGTGGTCAACGCCACCAATACGACGCTTTTGGGCGGCCCGGGTCTGGACAACTCGATCCTGAAGGCAGCCGGCCCCGAGCTTTTGCGTGAGTGCGCAGCCCTCAAGGGATGCGACGTGGGACGTGCGAAGATTTCCGGCGGATACCGCCTGAAGGCCCAGTTCGTCATCCACACCGTGGGACCGCGGTACTCCGGCGACGAGACCGATCCGGTATACCTCACGATGTGCTACGAGAACTGCCTGAACCTCGCCATGAAGTACGACATCCGCTCCATCGCGTTCCCTGCGATCTCCACGGGCTATTACGGATATCCGCTCCGCGAAGCGACGCTGGTCGCCAGCCGGACGGTGCGCGGCTGGATGCGCCGTCATCCGGAGTATGGCATCAAGGTTATTTTCGTCAGCGCGGATGACAGAACGTTTGCGATGTATAAGGACGTGTTCAAGGGATGATGCGAAAGCATTTTCCGAATAATAAAGAGACTTTCCGGGAAAGGAACAAAGGATGAAGATTGGTTTTTTAGGAATGGGCAACATGGCACAGGCCATTGCCGAAGGATGGGTGGCCAAGGGGCTTGTGTCCCCGACGGATCTGTATGCGTATGCGCCGAACCAGGAGAAGCTGGCAGCCAATGCGGCACGCATCGGGTTTATCCCGATGGCATCCGCGAAGGCGGTCGTGCAGGCGGCGGATACGGTGGTGATCGGCTGCAAGCCGTACCAGATCAAGAGCGTTTTGCAGGAGATCGGCGACGAGATCCTCGGCAAATCCGTCTGGTCCATCGCGGCCGGCTGGACTCTTCAGACATTTACCGATGCGTGGAGCGAGATCGGCGTCAACACGGACCCGGACAGCGGTTACTGTGTTCGCGGCGTTTTGTGCATCATGCCGAACACCCCTGCCATGGTCGGCGAGGGCGTGTTCCTCTTTGAGAAGAGTTGCTCCCTTCCGGAGGCGGAACTTATGGAGGCGAAGCGCCTGTTCGAGGGCCTTGGCGTCGTCGAGACTCTCCCCACGGAACTCATGGGGATCGGCGGGTACCTGAGCGGGTGCGGACCGGCGTTTGTGGATCTGTTCATGGAAGCCTATGCGGATGCGGGCGTCAAATACGGACTTCCCCGTGCGACCGCTTACAAACTGATCGCGCAGACCGTCCTCGGAAGCGCGAAGTTACAGATGGTGACCGGCAAGCATCCGGGCGAGCTGAAGGATGCGGTGTGTTCCCCGAACGGAACGACCATCTGCGGCGTGGCTGCACTGGAGAAGGCGGGATTCCGCTCCGCGTGCATCGAGTGCATTGACGCCATCGTAAACAAAAAGAAGGGTTGATGTATAAGCGCACAAACGAAATGCCTCGCCGGCGAGCGTTCGGAAATCGCCGTCTGCGGCAATTGTTTGTGCGCATGCTTTATGCCCAACTGAAAATGAGGGGGTGGAGAATTGAAAGTCATTGATGTTTTTGCATGTTACTATGAGGCCTTTGCCACGGTCAACGACAGGGACCGCCACGCGGCGGTTGTCAAGCTGACGGCGACGTCGGATGCGGGGCAGATCACCTATGAATACAGCGTGAGCTTCTTCCCGCACGACGATCCGGAGGATTTTGCGATCAGCTACGACGCCTGCGAGAGCGAGGTTGTTTTCCGGGGCAAGGGACGCCGCACGAAGAAGCGTGACGCGGAGTATCTCGGCGAGGCCGTGCTTCGGGAACACGCAGACGCCCTGGCGGAGAGACTGCAGGGCACCATCGAGTGGGACAAACCGCTGATCGAGCCGAGGCTTGGATAAAAAGGGAAAAAAGGAAAGAAAGTAATGAAAATGGATAACAAAGAAAAACTGTCGGCGGCGGATTATGAAGATCTCCGAAACGGGATCCGGAAGCTTCGGACAATAATCTGCGGCTGGATCCTTCTCGAGATGGTTGCCCTGGTCATATTTTTTGTGCTGACCATCCTTGTCATTTATGAGCAGGAGGCCGCGATCAAGATTACCGGATTTATCGGGGACCACCCCATTATCTCCATCGGGCTGTCGGTTGCCGGGGCTATCGTTGCACTTCTGTATTACATTCAGATCATGGATCTTTGCAAGTTTCACGGAGGGCTGCTGGTTGCAGGAGTTCTGGGCGTGGCGGCATTTGTCTATGCCATGGTCTCCGATACCTCTTCCGTCCAAACGCTGGCTTCCGGCATAGGCATCAGTTCCCGGTCGATCTATGAATCGGTGCTCACCAAGGCGGCCACCAACGCATTGATCCTTCTTGTGTTGGGGACGATGTTCCGGAAGACCTATTACTCGGCGATGTCGGAGGGAGCGATGGAGCTGTCCGTTCCGGTTTCCCGCCGGTGGAAGGGGTTGTGGGAGCTGACGCTCATTGTGACGGGATGTGCCGTGTTCGTCGTTCTTGTGGCGCGGGCTTTGGTTGAATATTTCATCAGCAGTATCCTTGATTCCTCGCTCCCTTATTCGGAAATATTGGGCAGGTTCCACTTTATGCTGGTGCTCCTCGTCCTGGTCACTGCGATGGCCGGGATTGTGGATATCATCCTGCAGATCCGAGAACTTTACTGCCTGCAGGAGACCGCGGAGGTCATGTTCCCCCGCGTGGATGAAAATGCACCTTACCGTAGTTAAAAAAGTTCTTGACAACCTCTGACCGGTGTGATATCATCGGGATGCTGTCGGAAAATGCCCTGCAGGCATTGGTTCTGACAATCGAAGAAGAGTATCCGCTCTCGCCTCAAGCAAATGCGCGAAGAGGTCAACATAAGAAATCACACCGAAGTCTTTGTGACACGGATTTTCTTGGAGTGGATACGAGTAGGATCCACTCCTTTTTTGTGCGGCTGCGACGACCGCAGGGCACGGGGGAGTACAACACAAGGAGGTGTGTGCTATCAGCGACTATTTGATCAATGAGCAGATCCGCGCGAAGGAAGTTCGCGCACTTGGCGAAAACGGCGAAACACTCGGAATCATGCCGCTTGCGGAGGCCTTGAAGATTGCGCATGACGCAAATCTCGACCTGGTTCTGATAGCCCCGACCGCCAACCCGCCGGTATGCAAGACGGTGGACTACAGCAAGTTCCGCTATGAGGCGATGCGCAAGGCGAAGGAAAACCGCCGGAAGCAGCAGAAGACGGAGCTCAAGGAAGTCCAGCTCTCCGCGACGATCGCAGAGAACGACATGAATACCAAGGCGGAAAATGCCCGCAAATTCCTCTCTAAGGGCAACAAGGTGAAAGTTGCGCTCCGCTTCCGCGGACGTGAGATGGCGCACCAGCAGACAGGTATGGATATCGTGATGGCGTTCTGCGAGAAGCTCTCGGATGTCGCCGTGATCGATAAGCCTGCCAAGATGGAAGGCCGCAATCTGATAGTAATCTTGTCGGAGAAGAAATCCAAGTGATAAATTAAGTAACAGGAGGACAAAAATCATGCCTAAGATGAAGACCAGCAGAGCTGCTGCAAAGCGTTTTACCAAGACAGGAACAGGCAAGCTGAAGAGAATGAAGGCCGGGAAGCAGCACATCCTGACCAAGAAGACGACCAAACTGAAGAGAACCCTTCGCAAGTCCACGATCATGGATCATACGAACGAAGGAAACATGAAGAAAATCTTACCTTACCTGTAAGAGACCTGTCGAAGGAGGACGAACACAATGGCTAGAATTAAGGGCGGCTTAAACGCCAAGAAGAAACATAACAGAGTATTGAAGCTCGCGAAGGGTTACCGCGGAGCAAGATCCAAGCAGTACCGTATCGCGAAGCAGTCCGTAATGCGTGCACTCGCGTCTGCATTTGCTGGCCGCAAGGAGAAGAAGAGACAGATGCGTCAGCTCTGGATCGCTCGTATCAGCGCAGGCTGCAAGATGAACGGTCTGTCCTACAGCAAGTTTATGTACGGTTTGAAGCTCGCTGACATCACCATCAACCGCAAGATGCTTTCGGAGATGGCCATCAACGATGCAGCAGGTTTCACCTCGCTCTGCGAGACCGCTAAGGCAAAGCTTGCGTAATTGCATCCGGGCAAATTAAGTCCGTGACAATCGAACATTTCGGGAGCGGCGAGGCCGTATTCCCGCCCACGGGAACGCGTTCATTTCTTCGGAAAGGGCGCGTTCTTTTTCGTGACAAACCCTGATCCTTGTGGTACAATTACTCTGTATAGGTTTACGCGGGCGGAACGTCCGCATGAAGGAGAATGACAGTGGCACAAAGGGGAACAACAAAATCTACGAAAGGCGGCAGCGCAAACCGGAATTCCGGCCGCGGAACCACCAGCCGGAACAGTGCGTCCGGGCGGAGCCGGACGAGCCGCAGTACGTCTTCCCGCAGCAGCCGGAACAGCGGCGGACGCAGTTCGGGAGGCGGCAACGGCGGCGGGATGATGATCCTTCTGAAAGCCTTTTTGTTTGTGATCGCGATCGCGCTTGTGTTCGGCCTGCTCTCCTGGGGGCTGGAGAAGATGGGGGAGCGCGGAAAGAAGAATGACACGGTTACGCCCACCGCGGGAGCGGAAACACCGGGTGCAACCACAGATCCGTCCAACCCCACGGACACGCCGACGCCCACGCCGGAGCCGACGCTGCAGGACAACGCGAGAAAAGTGATGCAGAGCGTGTCGAAATCGAAGCTGAAGCTTTCAAAGGAGTTTTCCGAGTACCGGGCGGAGATCGATGATTATACAAGCATTATCAAGGGGACGGAGTGCGTCGGAGTAAACGTGCTTGAGTCCACACAATTAGTCGGGATTTATTGGGTCGCCGTGGACGGAAGCGTGATCTTCCGTGAGCTGGAAAACGGCGAGTTCGAAACCATAGAACCATAAGAGACGCCGTGACAACAGGCGGGCCGGAAAGGAGGAAGCGTGAAAAACAAGATTGCCGCGATCGCGCGGGGCAAAATTGAATACGAACTGCCGCGGATCAGCCTGAGCAAGGACCGCATCACCGCTTCCGTCGAGATCGGCCGCCGCCTGACCGGGCGGGTTGTCATCAGCAACGACGCGGAGAAGTCCATGAAGGGCCTCGTCTGCTCGGACAACCGCATCATGGAGCCGGTCACCAACCAGTTTGTCGGCGTTTCCAACACCATCGAGTATGTGGTCCATGCGGAGTCGTTGGAAAATGTGACTTCCGTGGACGGAGCCCTCACGTTCATTACGGACTGCGGCGAGATCGAGCTGCCGTACCACATCGACGTGACGGCGCCCACCATGCCGCTTGGGGCTGACAAGATTGAGGATCCGGAGCAGTTTGCGCAGCTTGCCGCAACCAAGCGTCGGGAGGCCCTGAAGATCTTCTGCGACGCGGGCTTCCGCGGCTTCCTGCAGTACCATGAGCCCAAGAGCCTGTATCTGTATGATTTTTTGAAGAAAAGCACCTCCGAAGAGCGGGCGATGGAGGAGTTTCTGGTGGCAACGGGCCGGAAAATGCCGGTTTCCGTCTCCGTATCCGCCTCGTCCATAGAGTACAACGATATCCGCGATACCGCATTTTCCGACAAATTAACTCTTCGGATGGACAACCCGGGCTATGTGAACGTTCAGGTTTCCAGCTCCGCGGAGTTTCTTCTGGTGGAGCACAGCGAGGTCACGCCGGAACAGTTCGTGGGCGGGTCCTACGATATCCGCTACGTCGTGATCCCGGAGAAGATGGCGTACGGCAACAACTATGCGGAGCTGACGGTTGAGGCGCAGTGCCGGACCATCCGCATCCCGGTTTCCTGCCGGAAGATGCACGACCGCACGTCGGAACAGATCCGGAAGCACACCGGGGACCGGATCCGCGCGGATCTGATGGATAACGCGCTGGCGTTCCGGATGAACCGGATCCCCGTGGGACGCTACGTGTCCGAGGCGGAGAGCCTTCTCTCCCATCTGCGGGATGAGACGGGAGAACTCTCCACGGAGGCGAAGCTCTACCGGATCCACCTTGACCGCCTGAGCGGCAAGGAGAGCCCGGCCAATGCGAAACTTCGTGAGATCCTTCCCGAGGAGATTGCGAAGGCGTCCGCCGACGCGAAGGCAGCATACATCTATCTGCGGGCGGAGCGTTCCGCAACCAACCGCGTATCGGCGTTGGAGCAGTTGTACGGCATCTGCAACGATGCGTCCAGAAAGGTGATCCCTGCCCTTCTTCTCATGAAGCTGGACGACCGCTACAGCCGCAACCGCAAACTCTGTCTCGATGAACTCAGAGGCATTTATGACAACGGAAATCCCTCGCCGTTCCTGTATCTGGAGGCGGCCGAGGTGCTCAACGAGGAGCCGCAGCTTCTGCGGGAGATCGGGGAGTTCGAGCTGCAGACGGTGGCATTTGCCGTCCGGCATCAGTTCCTGCACAAGGAGGCGGCGGTACAGTTCGCGACCCTTGCTATGAACCTGAAGGACTTCCGCCAGCTCTGTTACACGGTGCTGCAGGGCATCTACGAGCGGTATCAGCTCCGGGAGGCGCTGGCCGCAATCTGCGCGATGCTGATCCACGGCCGTTGCCGCGACAGCCGCTATGCAGTCTGGTTCGCCCGCGGCGTTGAGGCGGAGATCCGCGTGGCCGAACTGTATGAGTACTACATTTACACATGTAAATCCGACGTCGAGGAGACGCTGGATGACAATGTGTTCGCATATTTTACGTACAGCAGTAAGTTAAATGACCGTAAGCTGTCCTTCCTGTATGCCAACATCGTGCGGCACAAGGAGAGCAAGCCCGACATCTACGAGAGCTTCCTTCCGAAGATCCGGGCCTACACCATGGACCGTTTGAAGGAGCAGCACAACGATGAGTTCCTTGCGATCCTGTACGACGACTGCCTTGCCTCGGACGATTACCGCGACAAGGTGATGGCGAAGCTGGATAAGCTGGCGTTCCGGGCCGAGATCGAGTGTGCGGCGCCGAACATCCACTATGTGTGCATCGCCCATCCGGAGCTTGCGGAGGAATCCGTGGTGGCTCTCGCCAACGGGAAGGCGCAGGTGGACATCTACACCGACGGCGCGGTGATCGCGTTCATGGACGCGAACCACGACCGGTACTTAAGCGGCATCCCGTACAAAATCCGCCGGCTTATGCACTGCGAGGGTCTGTACGGGGAAGCTTACGAGGCATATCCGGACAACACCCGCATTTTACTGAATCTCGTGGCCAAGGCGCAGGCGGAGGGACGGTTCGACGCGAACTCCGTGGTGCTCCGCAAGAAGGCCTGCCGGGTTTTGGAGCTGCGGGATGAGTTCCGCGAGGAACTGTTGCGGACGCTTGTACTGTACTACTATGACAATTTCAGAGACGAGGCTTTGGAGGATCTTCTGGGCCGGCTCAACTATGCGGCGATCCCGTCGAAGCAGCGGGGCCGTCTGATCGGCCTTCTGATCCTGCGGGACCAGACGAAGCAGGTCATGGAGCTTTTGGACCGCTACGGCTGCGAGGATGTCGATATACGGCTTCTGGAGCGCTTCTGCGCGTCTCTTCCGAGAGAGGAGACCGAGGAGCCCACGCCGATCCTCACGGATCTTTTCTACTACCTGTTCACCCAGGGACGGCGCGGGGAGCGGACCATGGATTATCTGGTGCGCAACCTCGAGGCGAAGACGCAGGTGCTGTACCACGTATGGCAGGAGGCCGACGCCGCGGGACTTCGGGCGGAGGCCCTGGAGGAGCGTCTGATCGCTCAGATCCTCTTCACGGAATCCTACCTTCCTTACGGCGACGCCCTCATCAAGTCCTACGACCGTCCGGGCAGCGACCGCAATCTGATCCGCGCCTATGTGACATACATGGCGTACAAATATCTGACGGCCGACATCGCCATGGGAGAGACTACCATCAGCATTATCCGCAGGACCGTGTACCGCGAGGACAACGACGTCTGCGTGCTTGCACTTCTCCGGCAGTACGCCGAGCAGGAGTCCCTCAGCAAGGAGGAGCAGGATTTTGCGGAGTACTGGCTGATCCGCATGGAGGCCAAAGGCAAGGTGCTGCCGGAATTCCTGTCGTTCGCACGGTATTTTACGCTTCCCGAGAGTCTTGAGGACAAGATCCTCATCGAGTACCGGACGAACCCGAAGCATCAGGTGACCCTCGACTACTCGTACCGCGCCTCGGGCAAGCGGATCCGCAGGGAGTTCCCGATGCGCGACATCTGCTACGGCATCTTCGTCAAGGATCTGATCCTCTTTGACGGCGAGACCGTGGATTACGTCATCAGCGACGAGGGCGACAGCGAGGAAGACACCGTCATCACCGAGAAGGTTACGCTCACGGGCGGCAACCGGCAGATCGGCAACGTCGGAAGCCGGTTCGCCCAGATCAACGAGATTATCGCGGCGGAGCAGGCGAAGGACGCTGACAAGGCAATGAACCTGTTAAACCGCTATATCAAGAATGAATTTGCCATCTCGCAATTGTTCCACATTGCGGATGAGGCAGCTTCGGAATAAGAAAAGGGGGAAATGAAAAATGGCAGATCAGGGTACCAACTATTTCAACGGCAACATGGGAACCGCCGCGGAGCAGCAGGCGGCTGCACAGCAGCAACAGCAGCAGAGCCAGAGCACGGCGGATCTTCTTGCGGCGACGTCGGGAGCAATCCATGTGAATCTTGCGGAGCTCACGGCACAGGGAGCGGATGAGATCAGTGCGGAGAAGTACAATACCATCATCGGTTTGATGCTTCTGTACGGATTCGCCGTCAATGCGATCATGTGCTTCGCATTCGGGGATTCCATCATCGGGCTGTTTGGGGAAATCCCTTATTGGGCGTTCATGTTGGGGTATTTAGCATGTTGTTTTGCGGGAATGGTCATCTGCAACAACACCAAGAGTCCGGTAGTCGGGTTTCTCGGGTACAATCTGTTCGTGGTTCCGATGGGAGTTCTTCTCACTCCGTTCCTGAGAGCTTTCGAAATAGAGACCATCCGCTATGCCTTCTGCGTCATGGGAATCTGCATGATGCTGATGATCGGACTTGCGCAGCTCTATCCGAAGTTCTTCCTTTCCATCGGCCGCATGCTCTTTGCCTGTTTTATCATCGGAATACTCGGCGAAGTAATCCTGTGGTGCTTCGGTTTTACATCCGGCATTTTTGATTTCATCTTCGTCGGCATTTTCCTTGCCTACATCGGGTATGACTGGGCGGACGCACAATCCCGGCAGAAGACCACGAGGAATGCGGTCAGCGTGTCCTACATGATTTATGTGGACCTGATCAACCTGTTGATCCGCCTGCTTCGGATCATTGCGAGGAACCGCGACTGAGCGGGGAATCATTTTTCGTAAAATGACCTGTCCTACGGAGGAACTATGAACCCCAGAGCGATTATCATCGGTTACGATCTCGGCGTGGAAGTGTCGCAGATCGCCATCGGGAGAGGCCTTGAAGAGCCTGACAGCATCAGCATTACGAGCAGTGGGAATACTGTGATTCCCACCGTTCTTTGCGTGCGAAGCGACTCGAAGGACTGGTTGTTCGGGGAGGAGGCGGAGCGGTTCAACAACCGCGGCGCCGGGCACTTCGTGGACGATCTTGTGAACAAGGTCATCCGTGACGAGAGCGAGATTATCTATGAGATCGAGTATTCCGCGTCGGAGCTTCTCACGCGCTTTGTGCGCAAGACGCTCTCCGCGGTCCGGCAGAAATATGTGAGCGACGAGATCGGGAAGGTGGTCGTGACGATGCGCACGCTTCATCCGCGGGTTGTGGAGGCGGTGCAGCAGGCGATCGAGGAGACCGGGATCGGCCGTGACAAGGCGGAGTTCCAGCCCTATGTCATGAGCTTTATGTACTACGCCGTATGCCAGCGGCGCGACTACTGGATCAACGATGTCGGCCTGTTCGACTACAACGAAAACGGCCTGTTCTACTACCAGATGTCCAACAACAGCCGCAAGGGACCGCCTTTGGCCATCACCACGGTGACGGCGGACTTAAGCGACCTGATGGATGCGGCGATGCTTGAGAACATGCAGGAGGCGCGACTGCAGTACAGCTTCCGCCTTGTGCGCGACAAGGTCATCCAGCGTCAGATCATCTCCACCATCTATGTGACCGGCAAGGGTTTCGAGGGCACCTGGCCCGACGAGATCCTCAAGTCCATGACCGCGGGGCGCCATGTCTTCAAGGGCAGCAACCTCTATGCGAAGGGCGCTGCGTACCTCGGACAGCACAAGGATGACGAGCAGTTTGCCGACTACCTGTTCCTCACGGAGGACATGGTCCGGTCGACGATCTCCATCCGGATGTTCAAGGTCAACCGCGTGGCGGATTATCCGCTGATCTTCGCGGGGGAGCCGTGGCGTGAGGCGAAGGCCACGACGGTCGGAATACTGGATGATACGGACGAGATCTATTTTACGGTGTACAATGCGGTCCGAAAGGAATCCAAGTACTCGATCATGAACTTAAAAAACCTTCATCGAAGGGAAAATAAGACAACCCGTGTTGCCGTCAAGGTGACGTTCCTTGACCGTGACACGGCGGTATGCACGGTGTCGGATCTCGGGTTTGGCCAGTTCTTCCCGTGCAGTTACCGCGTGTGGGAGAAGATTATCGCGCTGTGACAAGCCCTTAGGGGAAATGCTGTCGGCGGCAGGAGATGCCTGCCCCGATTGGAGGATGTATGGGACGATTGATTTACTGTATCGGGGATAAAGCGAAAATCCCGTTCCTGTTTCAGTCGACGGGGGTTTACGTGTACACGATGGAGGAGTTGTGCTACTATCTCTACCACAATGTGGAGACGATGGAGGAGGACATCTCCGAGAGCCAGCTGGTACCGTGGATCCGCAACGAACTGAATATGCCGGAACGGGCTGATTTCCTTGCGACTCTGACCGAGCGCAAATCCGGGATCAAGGATATGGTGGTCTCCATCTTCTGCAGCACGGACTACTATAGTCAGGATGAGATCAACCACCTGATCGAAAAGATCGACCGGTACTTTGAGCTGCTTCCGATCGAGCGCAAGAAACGCCACGCAGCGGCAATCCTTCGGTACGGCAAGAACCATGAGGCGCTTTTGGAGTACCAGACAATCCTGGACGACAGGGATTTTTCGCAGCTGTCCGAGGAGGAGCAGGGTGCCGCATACCACAACATCGCGGTGCTGATGGCGCAGAACGGACAGTTCCGCAATGCGGCGAAGCATTTTCAGACAGCGTATCAGAAGAGCGGCAACCGCGAGAGTCTGTGCCAGTATCTCTATGCCCTGAAACTCGGCGGCATGGAGGAGGAATTCAACCGCGAGCTGGTGGTGTACGCCGACGACACAGATGTGGTGCGCCGCATCGAGAACCAGTTCTACTTTGTGGAGGAGAACCGCGAATATTCGCCGGATTACATCAACTATCTGCATCTCATGGAGCTCAAGGAGCGCGGTCATGAGGGCGAGGAAGCCTTCTGGTGGCTGTTCGGCGAGACTGTGAACAAACTGAAGAATACGTACCGGGAGCGGTGACAACCGAAGGATACCGGTGCTTTGAGAAGCGCGTGCGTAAAGGGGAACAGGAGGCGGACTTGTGACAAACATGGAGATCATACGGCAGTACGGCGGCGATATTCTGGCGTCGCCTGGGCTGCAGAAAGAGAAAACGTTATTGCAGCACGGGGATGTCAGCGTGTACGACCACTCCTTGTTTGTGACGGAGCGGTGTGTCGCCATGGCGAAGCACTGGCCCGGCAAGGTGGACATGCGGAGGCTTGTGCGGGGAGCCCTGCTGCACGATTATTTTCTGTATGACTGGCACGAGGATGACGATTCCCATCGCCTGCACGGATTCACCCACGCCGGCCGAGCGCTTCGGAATGCCAAGAAGGATTTCGATATCTCGGAGATTGAGGAGGATATGATCGGCTGTCATATGTTCCCGCTGAATCTCCGGCCGCCGAAGACGACGGAGGGGCGTATCCTGTGTCTTGTTGACAAGATGTGCGCGACGTACGAAACTGCGCAGGGTCTGGCCGCCGCAGTGAAAGGGAGGTTGCGCAATCGTGGAATGGTTTGAAACCGTCTTCCTCTCCTTTTTTATCTACAGCTTTTTAGGGTGGATCTGGGAGAGTGTGTTCTATTCCCTGTGGGACAAGCACAAGCTTGTCAACCGCGGGTTTATGTTCGGGCCGTACATACCGATCTACGGCACGGGTGCATTGATCGATCTGGTGCTTCTGGGGGATATTCATAATGTGATCTTACTGTTCTTCGTCAGCGCGTTTCTGTGTTGTGCGGTAGAGTATTTCGTAAGCTGGGCGATGGAGAAGATGTTCCATGCGCGCTGGTGGGATTACACGGATATGCTCCTGCACATAAACGGCCGCGTCTGTATCGAAGGCTTTTTTGCGTTCGGACTTCTTTCCGTCGCGCTCGTGCAGTGGATCCAGCCCTTCACCATGGACGTCCTTGGGATGATCCCGAAGCTGTGGCTGCACATTACGGCGGGATTGACCTTCGCCCTGTTTGTCACGGACTTCGTCATCAGCGTGAAGCATGCGGCGGATTTCGGACGGAAAATCCAGAAGATCGCGGAGGCATTTTCCGAATTCAAGGAGAAGGTCGCATCCTTCTACGACACAGTGGTTGTGGATACCTTCTTCCGCAAGGTGATCGACCAGCTGACGACGCGCCAGAAGAGGCTGTTGTACGCGTTCCCGAAGATGCGCTCCATCAGCTACCCCGGCGTGATCCGGGCGATCCGGAACGCCCTTCCGGGCGGCGCCGAAGAGTTTATCCGCAAGAAGTTCCACTCCAATCTCTTAGTCCGTCTTTTGGAAAATGATATCACGGCGGCACCTTCCGCGGAGAAGACGCCGGAGGAGATCGCGGCTGCGGAGAAGGCTGTGGAGGAATTTGCCGAGGAAAAACGCAAGTCGTATGCTTCCAGTCAGAGAGCGGGGAAGAAGAGACGAAACAAGGGAACCATATAGTATTAATGGGGGGATTATGGTATGAGAAGATTTAATCTGGTTCAGCGTTTTACAAGGGCGCTGCTGTGCCTGTGCGTCCTTTTGATGGCAGCGGTGCTCACTTCCTGCGGTAAGGACAAAACGCCGACAGAGAAAGGGGACAAGTCCGACAAAAACCCGGGAAGTTATTCCTACAGGAAATACTCGATTTCCGAGGGCGGAGAGCGGACTCTGACCGAAACCTTTGAGGTCGATACGGATGAGGAAGGCCGGGTCATCCGGGATCAGACCGTGCGTATCGATTCCGAAGGAGGGGAGCGCAAGGAGACCTATCGCTATGAGTATGACAGCTACGGCCGCAGGATGAAGATGGAGATTAAGATCGAGGTCCCGGAGGAGACGCTCTTCTCATACAACACCAGTGGGTTCATAACGATCGAATATGACGGGGATTCCGAACGGGAGACGCTCAGAACCTACCATGATGATGACGGAAATGTTTCAGCTGCGGAAAAATCGGTATACAACGAAGACGGGAAACTGGTCTCATACAGTTACCTTAATCCAAACGGGGAGGTGATGTCCTTCGAGGAGCATGAGTACGACGCCTTCGGGAATGCCATCCGCGTCGTTCAAATGGAAGGCAGCGAAGAGCCGGTTGTTCTTGTCGAGTACGATCCGGCAGAGCGGAAGATCACCCGCTATGATTCGCTGGTGCATTACATGTATGAGACACCGGCCGGGGATCCTATGCTCCGCGTGAAGGACAGTGAAGAGTATCTGGACCGGGCAGGAAGGGTTATTCGGAGAGTTAAGTACGAATGGACGAACGATCCGTACGAGGAGCCGTATGCCTACGAAGTCCTGGAGTTTGAATACGATGCGGACAGTCCGATCTGCACTAAAAGCACTGCCTACAGCGCCGACGGGGCCAAAAAGTGGTCAATGGAGTATGATTCCTATGGCCGATGCAAACGGGCTCTGCTCAGCGATGGAGATCTGATAGATGTCCTTGAACTCGTGTTTGACTGGGAAGCAACCGATCCCCGGCTGCCGGGGCAGACGATCCTGTGTGCGCAGGAGTACAGACTCGATACCGGATACGGCGGGTTGTATAAGCCTCTTTCAAACGAGATCCGGTATCTGGTGAAGCAAACCGGCAAATCGGTAAGCTCGCCGCTCAACGATATGTTTGACGTATATTACCAGTGTTATACCTGTATGAAGGATAACATGGGCGTGATCTGGCTCCCGAGTGTCTATGTGGACAGCCGCGGGATCCTGGAAGTGACGGAATACAGCGATGTCAGGTCTCCGGGCTTGGAATACGAGAGTATAGGGAAGGAAACATTTTTCGACGAACAGGGAAACCGAGTTAAGGAGATAAGGTATTATTCGGACAAGAGAGAGTCTGAATTTGACAGCCACGGAAATCTGGTGAAAGAGGTCGTTACCAACCAAGACGGCACCGTGAAAGAGCAATCCGAGTGGGAGTACACCTATTATGACGAAAACCCTGAGAGCGAATAGAATGCGGAAAATGAGACTGTGGGATGTAGTCCCGGTGTTGTTGCTTTTTGTGATGACAGCCGTTCTTCTGAGCGGGTGTGGTGGGGAAAGCAGGGATACCCGGAAGAAGAGTGACTCGGAAACCTACGAGGAAATTATGGCGAAGAAGCCGAATCTCACTGCTGACGAGCCGGACAATTTGACCACTGAAGGGAGTTTCGTCCGCCGCACCTATGGGGTCGAAAACGGCACAAAGGTTTTACAGAAGACCGAGACCGTCGTCAACGATGCAAAAGGGCGCAAAATCTGGGAATGCACCGTGGATCAGACGAAAGCAGACAACACCGAGGTTGAGATTTACGCATATCGTTACGATGATCGGGGAAGAGTTGTCGAAGAAATCTGCGAACGCCATAGCGATGAGCTCACCGAGGGCATGAGTATATTCTTGTGTGCCTATGCCTATGACGGAAATTCCAGCCGAATCCGTCAGCAAATCGATTATCAGGAAGAGCGCATCAACGTGTATGACTATACCTATAACGAACGGGGAGATTATCTGACCCAGACCACGACGTATTATTTTCCGGATGAGAACGGAGATCTGACGGTTTCCCGGGATGAGCGGAAGAAAGAGTATGACACCTACGGCAATCTGATCCGCCTGACGGAAACAGCTTCATACAGAGAAGAACCTCTTATTTTTGTGGATTATAATGAGGATGAGAACAAAGTAATCCGGTATGATACGTATTGGATACTGGAAGACACCCTGGATGAGCAGGGCAGATTGATTCGAAGAGATAAATATGTCAGAGAGGGAGTCGCGGGTTATAACGAGTGGACAACCGGGCAACGCAGGCATGATTCATATCTCGAGTATTTCTACGAGGGAGACTTCCGCACCTGTATTGAAAGCCGGGAGTACAGTGATGAGACAGGATTGGTGGCTCTGAGACAGTTTGACAAAGAAGGCCGGATCATTCTTGAGGAATACTCGGGGGATCGGTATACTTTCGACTGGAACGAGACTGATCCTGCATGTCCCTGTAAACTGGTATTGCACGAAGTCGAATACCTTGAGGCAGACGGATTTAATCCCGAAATGCCTTCGGAAGAAACATATTATTTTATCACCCAACTCGACCCGAGAGATCAGCGTTACTACGATGATTCATATAATGTCGATTGTGAGTACACCTGCTACTTTGATTACGTCATGACCGGCCGTTGGTATACTCCGGATCGGATTTATGATCTGGAAGAGTATAAATCCGGCTCCCAAAGGAGCAGCCTTCACTATGGAGAGTGGAGCATCACATTGGATACAGAGTTCGACGCTTCGGGGAGAAAACTGAGCCGTTACCAGCAGGCGAATAACTGGGAGGAATACTACTATTTCGACGAGCGGGAGAATCCCGTGAAGAGGGTGTATACCATGTATGATGGCGGCGAAGTAACATTTTCCGAGACCCAGGTGTTTGAGTACGAGTACTATTGATGCTGCGGAAAATACTTCTTGACAAAGCCCGTACCCTGCGGTAAAGTAAGCACATATTCATAACACAAAGGCATGGAAGAAGAGGAGTACGTTTCTACCGACCGACAGAGAGACCGGCCCAAGGCTGCAAGACCGGTTCGGAGACGGAGATGCGGAAGTAGCTTCGGAGCTGAGATTTTGAAACCCGTGCGGGAGTAGAGGTCTCCGGGTAATCCCGTTACCGATGAGTCGCTTGATTGAGCGGCGTAAAGAGGCAGCGCAAGCTGCGAAATAAGGTGGTACCACGAACAGCCCCTCGTCCTTATACGGCGAGGGGCGTATTTGTTATCTGGGTGTCACCCAAAAGGAAGGAGCAACACATGAAGGAACTGGCTAAGACCTACAATCCGAAAGAGATTGAAGACCGCCTGTATCAGATGTGGCAGGACAAGAAGTATTTTCATGCGGAAGTACGGCCCGAGAAGAAGCCGTACACCATCGTGATCCCGCCGCCGAACATCACCGGACAGCTGCACATGGGTCACGCGCTTGACAACACGCTGCAGGATATCCTGATCCGCTTTAAGCGTATGCAGGGCTATGAGGCACTGTGGCTTCCCGGCACGGACCATGCGTCCATCGCCACCGAGGCGAAGATCGTTGAGGCCATGGCAAAGGAAGGCATCACGAAGGAGGACCTCGGACGTGAGGGCTTCCTCGAGAGAGCGTGGGAGTGGAAGCGCCAGTACGGCGGCCGCATCATTTCCCAGCTGAAGAAGATGGGCTCGTCCTGCGACTGGGACCGCGAGCGTTTCACCATGGACGAGGGCTGCAACAAGGCCGTTAAGGAAGTGTTCGTAAACCTCTACAACAAGGGGCTCATTTACCGTGGAAACCGCATCATCAACTGGTGCCCTCACTGCCTGACGACGATCTCCGACGCGGAGGTTAACTACGAGGATCAGGCAGGCCATTTCTGGCATCTGCGCTATCCCTACACGGATGGCAGCGGCTATATCGAGATGGCGACGACGCGTCCCGAGACGATGCTCGGCGATACCGCCGTTGCAGTTAACCCGAACGATGACCGCTACAAGCACCTGATCGGCAAGACCGTTACTCTGCCGCTCGTCGGACGCGAGATCCCGGTGATCGGCGATGAGTACGTTGACATGGAGTTCGGTACCGGCGTTGTTAAGATTACCCCGGCTCACGACCCGAACGACTTTGAGGTTGGTCTCCGCCATAACCTTGCGGTGATCAATGTTCTGACTCCCGATGCGAAGATCACGGAGGATTATCCGAAGTACGCAGGCATGGACCGCTACGAGGCCCGCAAGGCCATCGTGAAGGATCTGCAGGAGTGCGGCGCCCTCACGGAGATTGAGGATCACGCCCACAACGTAGGCACCTGCTACCGCTGCGGCACCACCATCGAGCCCCGCGTTTCGATGCAGTGGTTCGTCAAGATGAAGCCGCTGGCAGGCCCCGCGATTGACGCTGTGAAGCAGGACAAGACGCAGTTCGTTCCGGAGCATTTTGAGAAGACCTATTTCCACTGGCTTGAGAATATCCGCGACTGGTGCATCAGCCGCCAGCTGTGGTGGGGTCACCGGATCCCGGCGTTCTACTGTGACGCGTGCGGCGAGACGGTAGTAACCAAGGACGACCAGGCTGTCTGCCCGAAGTGCGGCAAGCCCATGCGTCAGGATCCCGACACTCTCGACACCTGGTTCAGCTCGGCTTTGTGGCCGTTCTCGACCCTCGGCTGGCCCGAGAAGACGCCGGAGCTTGATTACTTCTACCCGACGAGCACGCTGGTTACCGGCTACGACATCATCCCGTTCTGGGTAATGCGAATGATGTTCTCCGGCATCGAGCAGATGGGCGAGGTTCCGTTCAAGACGGTTCTCATCCACGGACTCGTTCGTGACTCCCAGGGTCGGAAAATGAGCAAGTCCCTCGGAAACGGTATCGATCCTCTCGAGGTGATCGACAAATACGGCGCTGACGCTCTTCGTTTCACGCTGGTTACCGGCAACGCGCCCGGCAACGACATGCGTTTCTACTGGGAGCGCGTGGAGGCAAGCCGTAACTTCGCCAACAAGGTTTGGAACGCAAGCCGTTTCATCATGATGAATCTTGAGCAGGTTGACATGAATGGCGATCTCGACCTGAGTGCGCTTACGGACGCGGATCGCTGGATCATTTCCAAGTGCAACCAGCTGGTTGCCGATGTTACGGAGAACCTTGAGAACTTCGAACTCGGTATCGCTGCAGGCAAGATTTACGACTTTATCTGGTCCGAGTTCTGCGACTGGTATATTGAGATGGTGAAGCCTCGTCTCTACGGCACAGAGCAGAAGACGAAGCAGGCTGCGATGTTCACGTTGTGCATGGTTCTCAACACATCCATGAAGCTGCTGCATCCGTTCATGCCGTTCATCACCGAGGAGATTTACCGTACCCTTGCAGACGCGCAGGGGCATCTCGATGACAACACCTCCATCATGATCTCCGAGTGGCCTCAGTTCATCAAGTCCTTCGTATGGAGCCGTGAGGAAGAGGCGGTTGAGTTGATCAAAAACGCCGTTACCGCGATGCGTGTTCTCAGAAACGATATGAACGTTCCGCCGTCGCGCAAGGCAAAGGTGTTCGTTGTGTCCGACTCCGAGCATGTCCGCGAAATCTTCGAGGGCAGCAAGGACTTCTTTGCAGCGCTCGGCAGCGCAAGCGAGGTTGCGGTTCAGAGCGATAAGACCGGTATCGACGCCGATGCTGTGTCCGTGGTGGTAGCTGGCGCTACGATCTACATGCCTTTGTCGGATCTCGTGGATATCGCGAAGGAGATCGAGCGTCTTCAGAAGGAGAAGGAGCGTCTCACCGGCGAGCTTGCCCGTGTCAACGGCATGCTCAGCAACGAGCGCTTCGTATCCAAGGCACCCGAGGCGAAGATCGCCGAGGAGCGCGCGAAACTCGAAAAATACACCGCGATGATGAAGCAGGTTGAGGAGCAGTTAGCTCACCTCGGCAAGCAGTGATCATACCGGGTAAAACAGGCAGGACCGACGGAAAACGAATATAACAGGAACAAACAACGGCCGTCCGGAGCAGATTCCGGGCGGCCGTTTTGCCTTCTTCCGGGGGTAAATAATCCATTTTCCGTGGTTGTAATCGTTCTGTAACAAGTCGTAACAAAGATGTAAGATTTTTCGCCGAAAACGTAACAGAAAAGTAACCAACGAAAAAAATATATGTGCTATACTTCCGACAGTAGTAATACAAAATTTACCGGAGGAGGTTAATCACATGAACGGAAAGACAGAGACCTGCCGGACGATCGGGGAAAAGAATCAGTAAACAGCTTGTGTGGGGGCCATGGGGGTAGGATCAGGCCGATTCCGTGAGACAGGTCCTTGTAAAGGAAGGTGTGGCGAATGGGTAGAAAACTTTTTTGTGAAATAAATCCGACCTGCTACCGGATTTCCGAAGAGAAGGAAATCCTCAAGCGGCGGGTTAAGGACCTGTTCTCGCGGGAGAAGTATGCGAAGACCATCGGGGACGAAGAACTCCCGGTGATCGTGAAGAGTCACAGTTCGGTGCTTGTGCGCCGTCTCAACGGTGTGGATATCAGACTGCAGGAAAATAAGGTCACGAACATCGAGCTGGCGTGTGCGAAGATCAACCGTATCGTAATCCGTCCGGGGGAGGTATTTTCCTTCTGGAGACTGGTCGGCCGGCCCACCGAAAGGAAAGGATACAAGGAAGGACTGAACATCCGCAAGGGGAAGCTGTCATCCGGGATCGGCGGGGGACTGTGCCAGATGGCCAACATGATCCACTGGCTCGTGTTGAACAGTTCGCTGGAGGTTACGGAGCTGCATCACCATTCGGATGCGCTGTTCCCGGATGAGCGCCGCAGGGTGCCCTTCGGAACGGGAACGTCGGTGTGCTACAACAACCGGGACTACCGGTTCCGGAACAACACCGACGGGGACATCCAGATCGTGGTATGGTGCGAGAACGGCGAGCTGTGCGGCGAGCTGCGCAGCCGGAAGGAACTGCCGTACCGTTACCGCCTTACGGAAGAGAATTCCCATTTTCACAAGGAGGACGGAAAATACTATCGCATATCCCAGGTGTACCGCATCGTGATCGACCGTGCGACGGGAGAGGAGATCCGGAAGGAGCTGATCCTGGACAATCACTCTGAAGTGGTATACGACTATTCGCTGATTCCTCAGGAGGAGATCCGATGATTGCGGAGCGGTTCAGAAAAGCAGCTGATGATTACGCCGGACGCCCGGCCTGCAGGGTCGGTGCCGAGACGATATCATATGCGGAGTTACGGCGACGCGCGGAGGCCGTGGGGGACCTCCTGCGCCGCCAGGGAACTTCGCCCGTTGTCTTGCGTGGGGATCATTGTATCGACGAGATAACGGCTTTGGCGGCGTGCCTCATGGCACGCCGTGCTTACGTTCCGGTCAGCGCATCCGTGCCGGAGGAACGGTTTGCGGAGATCCTCCGCGCAACCGGGGCAGGTCTTGTCCTGACCTTCGGCGGGGCGACGGAAATCGGTTGCGTTCATGCCGAGGTCCTGACCCTTTCGGGTCTCGAAAAATACCGCGGTTCCGAACCGCTCTTTGGCGAAAACGATATCGCGTATTACATCTTTACCTCGGGAAGCACGGGAACGCCCAAGGGAGTGCCGGTATCCTACGGGAATCTGGAGAATTTCATCGGATGGATCGGCGGGCTGGAACCCCTGTCGGGATATCGCGGGATCAACGTGTTAAATCAGGCGTCGCTTGGGTTTGACTTAAGCGTCGCCGACGTGTATTATGCTTTATGTAACGGCCACACCTGGGTGGCCTCGCCCGACGGGTATTCGGATGTTACCGTCGGGATGGCGGAACGGTTCCGCAGCAACGGGATCCATGTCGCGGTGATGACGCCGTCGGCACTGAAGCTGTGCCTTCTGGAGGAGGATTTTTCGAGGGCGGGGATTCCCTCGCTGCAGGCGATCTTCTTTTGCGGGGAGCGGCTCGAGAAGAAGCCGGTGCGCAAGCTGTTTGAGCGGTTTCCGGGAATTTCCGTGATCAACGCCTACGGCCCGACCGAGGCGACGTGCGCGGTCTGCGCCGTGAGGATCACTACAGCGATGGCGGAGGCCGACGGGGAGCTTCCGGTGGGAGAGATATCCTCCGCGGCGACGGAGATCCGGATCGAAGACGGGGAGATCGTCCTCCTTGGACCCTCCGTGTTTCGCGGGTATGCGGACGGACGGAGCGGGGGGCATTTTACGAAGGACGGACAGAACGGATACCGGACGGGGGACCTCGGGTATGTCCGTGAGGGACTTCTGTACTGCACCGGAAGAAGTGACAACCAGGTCAAATACAAGGGATACCGGATCGAGCTCGAGGAGATCGAGTGCGCCCTAAGCCGCCTGCCGGGCATTTCGGAGTGCGCGGTCATTGCGAAGAAAACCGCGGACGGCATTGTGAAAACCATTCAGGCGTACGTGGTCCCGGAGAACGGAGAGGTTGCGGCAGAGGAAATCAAGCAGGCCCTGCGGGCGACCCTGCCGGAGTACATGATCCCCAGAACGATCGTGACGGTTGACCGTCTTCCCCGCAATGCGAACGGGAAGACGGACAGAAAGGCTTTGGCAAATCGATGATTGATGTTCGGAAAATGTTGTATGACATATGCGAAGATGACGCTGTCTATGAGGACGGGATCGACCTCCTGGACAGCGGGCTTTTGGATTCCTTAGCGTGCATTGAGCTTTTCTACGCGCTGGAGGACCGGGGAATTGATCTTCAGCCGACCCGGATCGACCGGGACTGTCTTCGCACGGTGGAGGGGATTGAACGTCTGATCGCGGAGTATGAGAGTCAACATGAAGGATGAGAGCAGGGCAAAACGAAGCCGCCGTGCCCGGGTGCTTCGGGCGGCGGCAATTGTCACGGCCGCGGTGCTTTTGGCAGCACTTTGCGGCTTTTTTGCGTTGCTTGTGAAGGTGAAGGGCAATCTCTCCTACGTGTACAACTATTTCTTTGACACCAGAGGAAGCCTGCCCGCCGTGCAGTACACCTATGAAGCCGACGCTTCGGAGGAGCATGTCCCCCATGCCGTAGAACAGACCGAACCGGACAGGTATCTCGCGGAGACGAAGATCGTGGTTAACGATACGGTCGTCCCGGAGTATGACCGGGAAAATAAGATCGCAGTTCAGGACAGCGGGGAATCCCGTCAGGGCATCCTCACGTTTCGCGGAAGTTACCGCCGCGACGTCTCCTCCTTCGGGACGCCCGCCGGGGCGGGGAATGCGCTTGCGAAGTCGTGGCAGGTCAAGACCGGACGGTTTTTGAAGGATGACGGCGTAAACTACTGGTCCGGCAACGGCTGGACCGGGCAGCCTCTTGCCGTAGCGTGGACGCAGGAGATGAAGGAGCGGATGAACCTCTATCCCGCGGCGAAGGCGAAGGAGGGACTTGTCGAGATCATCTACCCCGGGATGGACGGATGGATCCATTTTCTGGACATGGAGACCGGAGAGGCGACGCGGGATGCGATCAATGTCGGCATGACCTTCAAGGGGACCTGCTCGCTGCACCCGGAGTATCCTCTTTTGGTGTGCGGATCGGGCGATTCCGCCACGGGCCCCTTCGGGGAGCAGGTCAGCGCCAGAATCTTCCTCTACAGCCTCATCGACGGAAAGAAGCTGTACGAGTGGGCGGCAAATGACCCGTTTGCACCGAGAAGGTGGCACGGGTTCGACAGCTCGCCGATCTTCGCCGTGGAGGCGGACACGGTGATCGCGCCCGGGGAGAACGGCGTGCTCTACACGGTTCGGCTGAATACAAGCTTTGACGAGACGAAGGGAGAGCTACAGGTTTCTCCCGATGAGACGGTGCGGTATATCTACGATTCCAACGCCTCGAGGGAACGGTATGAGGCCAGCGAGAGCGACATCGGATCCGGCTCGGAGTCCAGCGCTGTCATCTGGGAGAATTACCTCTTCTTCGGGGATAACGGCGGCATTTTCCAGTGCCTGGATCTCAATACCATGAAGCCGGTCTGGGTGCAGGACCTTAGGGAGGACATCAACTCCAGTCCCGTTCTGGAGTCCGGGGAGGACGGCAGGCTGTACCTGTACGTCGGGACAACCCTCAAGTACCATACGGACAGTCATCATATCGGGACAGCAGGCATCTACAAGCTGGATGCGTTCACCGGACAGATCCTGTGGTACAAGCCTTACGAGGTGCACACCGTATCCGGACTGGCGGGCGGCGTGCTGGCCAGCGGTGCCCTCGGCAGCGGTAAGGCCTCGGGGTACATTTATTACGCGATTTCCAAGACCCCGTCGGTTGACACGGGCTGCCTCGTCGCCCTGTGCACGGACACGGGAGAGGAAGCGTGGCGCGTGGATCTTCCCTGCGACGCGTGGAGCTCGGGCTGTCTTGTCTACACGAAGAACGGCGATCCGAGGCTTGCGCAGTGCTGCGGAAACGGGGACATCCTCCTTCTGGACGCACTCACGGGGAAACAACTGGACAAACTCAATTACGGCGCGAACATCGAATCGACGCCGGTCATCTTCGGCAGCCGGATCGTTGTCGGGCTGCGGAGCGAGTATATTATCGGAGCGGAGATAAAGTGACGGCATGATTACATCACGCGGAAAATGGATTGCTCTGGCAGCGGCCATCCTCCTTCTTGCAGCGCTGGCTGCCGGGGAGGCGCTTTGGGGCGGAAGGACAACGTCCCCAAACCGCATCGGAGGCGTATCCCTCGGAATGCCGGACGAGTCGGTGGAACTGTTCCTGCAGGGGTATTTCGGGCTGGAGTCGGTGGAGTACGAGTCATTTCCCGACTTTGAGAGCGCCAGGATGGCGCTTGACTGCGGCAGGGTCTCGGCCATCTGGACAGCGGATGTCACGGCGGATTACCTGAAGCAGGAGGGGCCGTACAGTTCCGTCGGTCCGGCGGAGACGCCGGGGCAGGGACAGGAGAGATTCTCCTTCGCCTTCGCGTTCCGCAGGGAGGATGAGGAGCTGTTTTCCTCGGCGGAACAGTTTCTGGGAAACCTGAGCGGGGACGAAAAGAAAAAGGTTTTGGGCCGATTCCTCTTTGAGGGTCCCTATGGCCACCTGAACAGCATTCAACACCGCCGGACCGATGAAAAAACATCGAAGAATTCCGACCCGGAAACAATCCGCATCGGCGTTACGGGAGCGGTCCCGCCGCTGGAGCTGATCTATGACTCGGACGTTTCGGGAAGTGCGGTGCTGTTAGCCTGCAACTGGGCTCGGAGCATCGGGAGGGAGCCGGAGTTTGTGGTCCTTCCCCCGGCCGATGCTTACATCAACCTTCTGGCCGGAAAGGTGGACCTTCTTGCGGTCAGCGCCTCCAGCGAGAACCACTCGCTGACGGAGACGAAATATATAACAACGACCGGATACCTCGGAGTGAAAGAATACCGCCTTGTGACGCGGGAGAAAGGAGCGGAATCCATGGGCAGCTGGACAAACATGATCAAAGACAACCTGATTTCCGGCGGAGCGTACCGGAAGATTTTGTCCGCGGCAGTCGTGACGTTGGGAACGACGGCAGCAGCATGGATCACGGCGGCGCTTCTCGCCCTCCTGTGCCTGCGCATGCGGCAGAGCGGAAACCGATTCCTGCGGGGATTTGCCGGGGGAGCGGCATACATTTTCCGTAGTGTTCCCGCGCTTCTTCTCGTTTTGCTGCTCGGATTCGGTCTGTTCGGCGGATCCCGGCTTCCGGTGTTCCTTTCCGCGGCCCTCGGCATCGGACTGTACGGTGCGGGACTTCTGACGGAAGCTGCCGGGGAGAGCGCTGCCGGCGGGTGTAGTGAACCCGGAAAATTCTCCCTGCGGGCTTTCCTTATTTTCCTCGGTACAAAGCCGGCGAGAAAAATCGCCGTGACGGTGATGCAGTGGACCACTGTCGTCAGCTGTCTCGGGGTAAACGACCTGGCGGGAATGATGCAGACCATCGGCAGGAGAACGATGTTTCCGGTGTTCGCCATCGTGTTCAGCATTGCATTTTACCTGGTGCTGACGGTGCTTCTTGAGAGAATCCCGTACACGGATGGGATAAAGGGGGAGAAATGATGAGAAAAAGCGTAATGAAAAGAAGATCAGCCGGAAAATGTTCCGTCGTTCTCGCGCTGCTCTGCGGGACGCTGCTCCTTGCGGGCTGCACGAAAAACGGTACGGGGGACGGAGCGGTGACGCCCTCGGAAAATGCGCCGACGGTTACGGCGGTTGCAACGCCTTCCGCAGAGGTCACACCCACCGCGGAACCGACGCCGACGGAAGCGGTTGTGCCGACGCCCACGGAAACACCGACGCCAACGCCCACGGTTGCTTACGGCTCCGTGGAGCAGCTGCGGCGAAACCGTGAGCTTCAGGAGATCATCAATCCAAAGCGCGAACCGGCTAAGACGGGAACCGCACCGGCGCTGAGCGAGCAGGATAAGCTGGAGTACAAATACGGGATCGTGCGGGGAAACCGGGTCCCGTCCAAAGGGATGATCCTGGCTACCGGAGCCCCGCCCCTTGTGGGAGAGTATGGGACCCCACTGGACGGCCAGATCCTGACGGCGCATGTCAGCGGGATGAGGGACGAGACCGTCATGAGGAAGATAAACGACCGGATTGACGAGGTTGTGGCGGCGATGGGGGATCCCGCTTATCTTCCCAACGTGTCCGGCATTCTTTCAACCCTGAAGGAACGGGGGGAGCCGCAGGTAAGCGTCTCCGTCGGCATGGATTATTTCTGTGAGCGCGGCGTTCTTACCGTCAGCGTTTACGGCGATTGGGGCTGGACAGAGATCCGAACGGTCTCTTCCTCGGAGAACTTGGATACGATCCTGTATGAGCGGTGGCCGATGGACGATGAGATATTCTGGGCCGGATATGATATTCTGGAGGAGCATGAGGAAGCCGGAACAAAAAAAGTGAAGCTTGAGTTCCGGATCCGTGAAGTTGTCGATCTGAATTTCAATCTTGCGACCGGGGAGGAGCTCGCGCTGGCGGACTTTTTCCCTGCAGGGTATGATTATCTTGAGTATCTGAACGATGAGATTGAGCGGCAGCTTCGCCAGAACACCTTCTGGTTCAAGGATTACTACTATCAGGAGACCGGAGAAATCCAGCCGCTCTACCACGGGACGTTAGGGTCGAATGATTACCGCGATAATACGGAATACGACGGCGGATATGTTTTTACCGGACTGAGCGGAAACGAAACCTTCTCCTCCGGCAATGGTTATCTGTCGTTCCGCGGGTTCTCCGAAGAGACCATCAGCGTCAGGCTTCCTGAAATGCTGCCCGATCTGTGTCAGGGGAAAGCGGTATTCGACGAGGAACCGGAAATCCGGTTGGATTCTCTCGGGACTTTGTACATGTGCGATACCGAATTTGACACAGCCATCCGGGAGAAGATTGTGGGGACGATCCCGATCACTTCGGACGACGGCAAAAAGCGGACCGTGACGGTATACAAAGGCAGCGAAAAGTATCCGGTTTGGTCGCCGGAAGCCATGCCCGGGAAGATGGAGGATGTGGTCGGAGAGTGTTATACCGATGAGGAAATCCTTGCGTTTATTCAGGAGTGGCTTACGAAGGACTGGCCGAGAGAACAGAAACTGCTGCCGGACGAGGAGTGGTATAAGGATGTGCAGAAGGATTTTCCGTACTTCGTGACTCCGGTAACCATCGAGTATTATCCGAACGGATACGCGTATGTCCGGCTGAATTTGGGCAAAATAATGAACGAGAATACGGAGGATATCTGGGAGAGCCATTATTACGCCGATATGTGGGTGAAGGACGGAAAGTACGTTGCACCGGACGGCATCTTCGATGTTTCGGGAGAAGAGCTGCTGACGCTGCTGCTGGCGGATCTGTGCAGATCCGACGGGAAAAAAGCGATGACGCAGGAGGAGGCCTCTGCGGCCGCGAAGGTGCTGGAGCAGTACATTTTACGATATAACCGGGAAGATAAGCCGATGAAGACATGGAACTTCGACGATACGTTCACGTTCTCCTGGGGATCCGTAAACAATATCTATTCCACCAGAGTGGACGAGATTCTTCCGAAGGACGTCCAGGAGAATCTGCCCAAGGTACTTATGGATAACCTGCTTCAGGATCTTAATGTCCATGTAAATCTGGTTCCGGCGGATCCGTATCTGTATTTGAAGCATCTGCGGATGTATGAGGGGTATTCCTTCGATTGACAGGGGGAAGGTTTTCTATGAGAGAAACGATGACAAAGCGCTGGCTGATCGGCATTCCGCTTCTTTGCCTGCTGCTTGCGGCGGGATGCGCGAAGAAGGACACGACACCTTCGGAAAATGAGTCCGCCGCCACGGGAAGTGTAACGCCGACCGTGGAGGTGACGCCGGAAGCAACCGCGACGCCGATCCCGACGAGCACGCCGACCCCGACGGAAACACCGGCGCCTACGCCTACAATAGCCTATGGCTCCGCTGAGCAGATGCGGCGCAATCGGGAGCTTCATGAGATCGTTAACCCGAAACGGGAGCTTTCGCAGACGGGAACGGCTCCGGCGCTGAGTGAGCAGGATCAGTTGGATGTCTCTCACGGAATTGCCAGGATGAACCCGCTGAAGGAGACAGAATCAGAGCTTCCGACGGGCGGAGCACCGCAGCAGGACAGCGGCGATAACTCTCTCAGGTCGGTTACGACAGTGCATTTTTCGGGCCTTAAGGACAAGGCGGTATGTGAAAAGATCAACAGCCGCATCGACGAAATCGTGTCGGCTATGGCGGATCCGAATTATATCCCGGACGTGTCGGGAATCTATACCATCATCAAGGAGAGAGGGCTGCCGAAGGTAAGGGTTCGTGTTGATGCTTATACAAGTAACAGGACAAATGGGGTTCAGTCCGTGCAGATTCGCGGCAGCTGGTTCTGGGAGGAGGAGGGAATCTTTCCCGATGACGACGCTGTATACCGGTATCAGGAAGAAAGCTGGCCTGCTGACGACGGTGTGTTTGAGAGCTCTTCCGGGTTCGAGTATGCGGATGATACGAACACGACCAGAAAGGCGGAGTTTACCTTCTATATTTTTCAGACCGTCGGCGTAACCTTCAATCTGGCTACGGGAGAGGAGATGCAGCTTTCGGATTTCTTCCCCGAGGGGGTCGATTATCTCGGATATCTGAATGAAGCGATTACGGAATCTCTCCGAACGAACACCTTCTGGTTTGACGATCAGGATTACACGGAAAACGGGGACATCCATCTTCCGTTTACAAATGCCTATCAGGAAGGCCTGGAATTCAGTGAATTTCAGGATAAGAACGAGTATGACGGCCGAAGCGCGTTTACCGGACTCACCGGCGGGGAAAGCTTCTATCTGTATGAGAATAAGGTATATTTTCCGCAGCTGTCCGGGCACGAAATTTACGTGGAGCTGCCCGTGGCTGTCCCGGATCCCTGTTTCGGGAAGGACATCTTCGAGGAGGCGCCGGAGTGGCGCTTAGCATCGCTCGGCAGCATGGAGATGTGCGATATGGATTATTCGTACGCCGTGCGGGGCCCGAAGATGGGAACCGTCCGTGTGCCGATCGACGGGAAGGAACAAAAGATCGTCGTCTACAAGGGCTCGGAGGAATATCCGGTATGGCGTCACAGTTACGACGAATACCCCCGAACCCTGGAGGAGATCGGCGGAAGATTTTACACGGACGAGGAACTCCTTGAATTTGTGAAACAGTGGTTCCTGAACGAATGGCCGCGTGTGTGCGAGATCCGCAGTAAAGCCGGAGACGATACTCTCGCAGGATTTGCTCCGAAGTCTGCAATCGTGACACGCATCGAGATTTTCCCGGAGGGATATGCTTATGTACACCTGGAGGTGGCCCCCAATCTGAAGGAACAGGACGACTTTGCGGGAACCCGCTATTGGGCATATGCGTGGATGAAGGACGGAAAATACATCCCCGGGGAGGAACTCTTCGATGTTTCCTACGAGGAGCTGCTCACGGAACTGTTTGCAAATCTGCGGCGTTCGGACAGGTCGGAAGCGATGACGGGCGCGCAGGCGGCGGAGGCCGCAAAGCTGCTGGCACCCTATATCATCAGCCCGGGTCAGGAGCACGAGCCGTCCGATGAATGGTCGTGGGATCTGTTGACTTTTCCATGGAGGATGATATACTCGGGAGAAGAATCCGAGGTGAATTTTCCGAAGGATCTCAGGGATCATTTTCCGGAAGCGCTTTGGAACAATCTGCTTCGGGATTGGGATACTCATGAGGACCTGTTCCTGCAGGACCCGTACCTGTATTCAAGACATCTGCGGATGTACGAGGGATATTCTTTTGGGAAGTGAAAAAACCGGTGTTCCGGGAAAATCTAGAATCATAAAAGAGGTGCATAAAAGATGAATGCTAAGAGACTGTTGTGGGGGCTGCTGTTGCTGGTCGTGTTGATTTCGGCAGCGGCATGTACAAAGAACGAGACGAAAAATGATCCGACTCCGACGGTGGAGCCGAAGGCCACGGACACTCCTGCTCCGGAACCGACGGCTACGGATACGCCCGCCCCGGAACCGACCGCTACGCCGGAACCGACCGCAACCCCTACGGAGGCCCCGAAGGGCTTTACATTCCCCAGCGGGAAGACCCTGACGACGGAAAATCTTCCGGTGGTGGACGGCGCGCTTGCGCTGGAGCCCTTCTACGATGCAGTGTTTGCAGAACTGCTGGGATTGTCCGTTGAGGATGCCAAGTTGTTCCTCCCGTGCAACAACACGCCCGGAGCATACAAGAACCTTACCGAAGGCAAGGCCGATATGATCTTCTGCGCGCTTCCGTCCGATGACCAGGTGGCAGCGGCGAAGGAAGCCGGCGTGGAGTTTGAGTACCACACCATCTTAAGCGGCGGCTTCGTATTCTTCGTGAGCCGCGAGAACCCTGTGGACAGCATCACTCAGGAGCAGCTTCAGGGAATTGTCAGCGGAAAGATCAAGAACTGGAAGGAAGTCGGCGGCGACGATGAGCCCATCGTTCTGTTCCAGAGAAACGAAGGTTCCGGAAGCCAGACCGGTCTGTACCGTTACGTCCTTCCGAAGGACCAGGTGATGAAGCCCCTTCTGGAAACCCAGGTGGACGATATGGCTGGTGTCATCGACAAGGTGGCTGACTACGACAACGGCAAGGGTGCCATGTCCTTCTCGTATTACTACTATGTCGCCAACATGCACGGCAGCGAGAAGATCAAGCTTCTCGGCATCGACGGCGTCGTTCCGAGCGACGAAACCATCTCCAAGGGACAGTATCCGTTTCTCAACTTCTCGCAGATCGTGACGAGAAAAGACCTTCCCGAGGACAGCATCGTGCGCGACATCATCGCATGGGTGCAGGGGGAGAACGGCGCGAGGATCGCCCGCGAGAATGGGTATGTGCCGTACGATATGCAGTAAAAGATGAATATGCGGCTGCAGGGAAGCCCGCGAAAAGAGCAAACCTGCAGCCGTTGTTTGCTTTTTGGGGGTAATCCATGAATCGAAAGAAAGTGTTAATGTGTATTTTTTTCTGCTGTGCACTGGCGCTCACCGCCTGCAGCCGGGGTGGGGACAATAACTCTTCTACGGCAGCGACTGTAACGCCCGGCGGCTCGGGCGCGGTGACGCCTTCGGAGCAGCAGGGAACGCCGACGAATGCACCGGCCACACCGACCGTTGCACCGACGGAAGTACCGACGCCGACACCGATCCCGGAGATCGGCTCCGCGGAGGCGCTTGCGATCAACCGTGAGCTCCGAAAGGTCCTCGCGATACCGACGTCCGGGGCTATGGGCACGGCGTCGAAGAGGGGCGGGTACGGCATTCACGGGGGGCTGAATCCTCTGGAATTTCAGTACGTCGATCCGTGGACCGGTCTTGCGGCGGATGAGTCGACGACGATCCTGTCGATGCACATCAGCGGACTCAAGGACGCCGCGGTGCAGGAGCGGATCAACGCAAGGATAGACGAGGTCGTGCGGGCCGTCGCGGACCCGTGTTATGTCCCCGACGTCTCCGGAATCCTGCAGGTGATGCGGGAGAAAGGGCGGCCGGAGATTTGCGTGAGCGTCGACTACAAGTACAATCGAGCCGGGATCCTGTCCCTCGTCATCTCCTCTTCCCGCAAATGGGACGACTACGAGTGTTGGGAGCGAAAGGGACTGACATTCAACCTGGTGACGGGGGATGAGCTCCGCTTGTCGGATATCTTTCCGGAAGACACGGACTGTCTTGCGTTGATTCAGCAGAAACTGGAGGAGTATTATACATACGAGTTCTTTTTCTACCACGAAAACTATCAGTCGGATGGTGAGATCTCCGGGTATATGTACTACTATGACGCCGGTAAAGAGTATGACGCAGGCACGATACTCAAAAAGATCACCGGAATGGAAAACTTTTTTGTGCAGGAGAGCGCCTTTATAAACGGGATCATTTTCCCGGAGTTATTCAAAGGGGAGGATGGGATGGTTTGGTTGGCTGATCGAGACTTGCCCACAGCAGGAGAAGCAGGGAATATTTTCCTCGGTACGGAAAAACTGGAAAGTGACCCCGCTTGCCGGCATATATATAGATGCTGACAGTGAGAAGCTCGGCAGCACCCTGATCAGTCCGGAGGGAACCGACGGGATAACGGTGGATGTATTCGGGAATCTTGATACATTTCCTTATTTCGATGATTCCACTGCGAATGCTGAAAATGTGAAGGAGGCGTGCGCATTCCTTACGAGAGAGCGCGTCGTGGAACTCGGCGGTCTCTGCGCGGAGATGACCTTGGACGTAGACCGGTATTGCAAGGACAACCGCGTTTCGGTGCTGCTGTCCCAGATCAGTGTATATCCGAACGGGTATCTGTACACGTACTGGAATATCGGTGACGAGAGAGAAGCAGGGATCACACATCAGACACTCTGGTTCCGAAACGGTGAGATGATCTCGAAGGAGGAGCTGTTTGATGTTTCCTACGAGGAACTGCTGACCGAGGTTTTCCGTGGACTGCGGCAGCACGGGGCACCCGCGATGCCGGAGGAAGAGGCGAAAAAAGCGGCGAAAGTGCTGGCACCGTATGTCGTAGATGTGACGATGCCCGAGACGGGAATGACCGTTTGGTTTTGGAACGAGTTCAAGTTCCAATGGGGCGGCGGCCGGATGTATGACGTTCCGGGCGGAGAACTGCCGCAGGAAGTGGTCGACGGGCTTCCTAAAGTGCTCCTTCGCGATTGGGAGTTTTATCAATATGACGATCGCCTGGAGCAGTCCGATCCGGCGGTGATCCTTCGTCATCTGAAAATGTATGCGGGATTTTCGTTCCCGGAACCTTGAGACAACAGGAACAATCATTTTCCGCAAATAACTAAGCCGTCCGGATGATGCCGGGCGGCTTTTTGTTGTCTGCATTCGATTGTGTGATCTGCGCGGATGCTTACGGAGTCAGTCTGGACGGACCGCGGAAGAGGAACATCGCTTCCTTGATCGGCAGACCGAGAAGAAGCATCGTCAGGCGGTCAACGCCGATGCCGAAGCCGCCGTGCGGCGGGCAGCCGTACTTGAAGAACTCAAGGTAGAACGCAACGTCCTTGCCGAGGCCCTTCTCTTCGGCTTGCTTCTTCAGCACTTCGTAGCGGTGTTCGCGCTGTGCGCCGGTGGTAATCTCAACGCCGCGCCAGATCAGGTCGTAGCCCTGAGGAACGCCGTTCTCGTCGCGCATGTGATAGAAGGCGCGCTTCTCGGCGCTGTAGTCGGTGATAAAGAGGAACTCGTGGTTGTAGTGCTTCTTGACCCAGTCGTAGCTGAGGTGCTCAGCCTCGGTGGTGAGGTCGCCCTTCTCCTCGTCGGGAACGGTGTAACCGTACTCCTTCTCGAGGGCGTCGTACAGGTCGGCAAGCTTCACTCTCGGGAACGGTGTCGTCGGAACGATGATCTCCGCGTCGAAGTCCTCCGTGGAGAAGGTCTCCTTGATCTTGTCGCCGTATTTTTCCTTAACCTTGGCGAGAGCGTTCGTGAGAAGCTCTTCCTCGAACTTCATCACATCTTCGAAGGAGTTGATATAGCTGAACTCGATATCGAAACAGGTGAACTCGGTCGCGTGCTTGCTCGTGAAGGATTTCTCGGCACGGAACACCGGGCCTACCTCGAAGTAGCGCTCGAAGCCTCTGGCCATGGCCATCTGCTTGTAGAACTGCGGGCTCTGGGCAAGGTATGCATTCGGAAGGTTATAACTCGGAAAATAATCCAGACGGAACACGTCCGCACCGGACTCGGATGCCGCACCGATCAGCTTCGGGGTGTGAACCTCGATGAAGTCGCGGTCGAGGGCGAAGTCGCGGAGAGCGCGCACCAGGGCGGTCTGTGCCTTGAACATCAGCTGGTTTGCATCCGTGCGGAGGTCAATCCAGCGGTAGTCGATGCGCTGGTCGATGGAGGAGCGCTCCACCGCCGCCTTCTTCTTCGTTGCAGGGATGTAGTCGCGGGCAATGGGAAGCGGCGCCGCAACGGAATCGACGATGATCGAGGTCGGGATGATCTCGATGCCGTTCAGCTTGACAAACTCGCTCAGCTTCACGATACCGGTGACGGAAACCACGGTGTCCTGCGTGATCTGCGCAAGGGTGTCCGCCCACTCCGGGTGAAGCTCCTTTTCAATCGTTACCTGTACCTTGCCGGTGATATCCTTGATGACGAGAAACGCCATGGATTTGCCGTCGCGGAAATTCTCGGTAAAACCGCGCACCAGCACTTCCTGCTCGGCCTTGGCGGCCACGTCGCGGATGTATGTTCTCTCCATAATCAGCACTCCTTTATTCCGCGGGGTTTGTCCGCCCCGCAATCTGCCCTACATTGTATACCAACGGCGGGGTTTCGTCAATGAAGGATTTCCGTGGATCGGGGTGTCTGCGGAGGCGGTGATACGGAACGGAAGAATGTTGCGGAAGGCCGGACAACTTCGTTTTTCGAACCTGAGTGACAGAACGGATTTCCTATGGTATAATTTTCCTAAGGCAGTATTGTCGGGGATGGATTTTACGGAGAGAAAAAAGCATTCGGGGGGAGTTATGAAGGAATTCGTTAAGGGAAACTCGATCTTTATCACGGTTGTTTTGACGATCACCTGTGTGGTTGGTATACTCAGCCTCCCGCAGTGCGCCGTGCAAAACTACCGCTGGCTGAAATTAGGGCCGGAAACGAGGGATCTGGACCGTCTCAGCCATATGATCGGCGGACCGTTTGCATTCGCTGCCCTCTGTGCCGAGACGGTATTTTCCGGTATCCTTATCGCAGAGATTGTGATCGTGATCCGGAAACTGATGCAGGCTTTGGATGAGGATACATTTTCCCGGTTCTGGGAATTCTCGGAGTTGACTGCCATTGCCATAGCGCTGAATTTCATAGCATTTATGATCTTCTCCGACGATCTTAACGCCCTTTCCGGGGACGGAAGTCACGAGAACGGTCTGTGGGTTTTCCTCTATTTCGTTTTGGGCATCTGCGTTGTCATTAATCTGATCCGCTGCCGAAAGGGGAAAGAGGAGGAAGGCGAATTCACAAGCTTCAGCGGAAAATGAACTACAGGGGGAGAAACATATGATTTCAAACATGCGAGACTTAGGCGGTATCCGCACCGTCTGCGGAAAGATGATCAAGCCGGGCTGCCTGGTCCGTTCCGCGAAGTTAGAGAAGGCGGAGGAGCAGGACCTTGCGGGAATTTCCGAGGTTATCGACCTGCGGACACGGCGGGAGCGGGAGGAGATACCGGATCTTCTGTGCGGCAGGGTGGCGCAGTCGATCCCGATCTTCGACAACGTCCGGTCGGGAGTCAGCCATGAGCGGGAGGCGGACCGGAAGGCGGAGCGCAAGGGCCCGCCGGATATGGGCTCGCTGTACATCTGGATGATGCGGGATCACCGGGATTCTTTTACGAAGGTGCTCACGGCGATCATGCGGCACGATTTTTCCTCCGGCGCTGTTTTGTGGCACTGCACGGAGGGCAAGGACCGCTGCGGACTGACGACGGCGTTGATCCTTGAGCTGCTGGGCGTGGACCGGTCGGTCATTATGGAGGATTACCTGAAGACCAACGAGGTGAGCATCCCGAAGGCGGAGGGCATTCGGGAGCGTGTTCGCGCAGAGCATGGAGATGAAGCTGCGGAGAGCGTGTATCGGGCATTTATCGCGGAGCGCGGGTATTTGGAAGGCGCCTGGAGCGTGATGGATGAGGATGAGGATTTTCTCGGAAACCTCGGCCTTTCCGAGGAGGATGTCGCACGGTTCCGGGAGACGGTCCTGATCTGATGCGGGTCCGATCCCGTTATGTTTTAGAAGAATTTGGCTTTTATCATGCGGAAAGGAGGCAGACGCATGAAACGTATATTCCTTCTGATGTCGGCAATGCTTGCGGGCGTGATCCTGACGCTTCTGCTGGCGACCGGCAGGGCTTCTGCGGAATCCGACTCGGATTATCTTTTCGACGGCGAGGGAACCTATTATATTACCGGCGTACAGCTTGGCGTGAGTCTGACCTTCCGGGAGGGGCCGTTCATCGTGAGCCTTTCTGACGGCAGATTGAGTGATAAACAGGATTGTACGAGATTCCGGTTTGAGGCCCGCGGGGCGAACATGTATGTGATCCGCCCGGACTGTTCCGTCAATGCGTACCTGACCTACGGATATTCCGGACAGCTGGTTGCCGAGCGGGACACCGGGATCCTTCCGGCCGCCGCCCTGTGGCGCGTGATCCCGCAGCAGGGAGGCGCACAGCTTGTGAATGTGGCTAACGGCCAGCGGCTTCTCAGCTACGGCTTGGAAGCGACGCTGAAGCCGGCGGACGAGATCGGTACGGCCGAGTCCGGGGACACCTCCCTGTGGCTGTTGATCAAGACCGCGAGCTACGGCACCGACGGAAAATGCCCGGTGCAGGAGCTTCAGGTTGCGGAGAAAACCGTGGAGAAGGCGGTTACCCGTTCCGGGAAGGTGGGTTACTGTGAGCTGTTCGGATTTTCCTGGGGCCCATTCTCCCACCCGTCGGATTTCACATTTTCCGTCGACACACCGGAGGTAATGACGATCTCGAAGGAAGGCACCATCGTGGTGAAGACCACGGGGGAGGCGGTCATCTCCGCGAGACACCGCTACACCGGCCAGAAGCTGACGGCGACTTTAAATGTGAGCAACGACGCCATCGTCATCGTGCCGGGCTTTATGGGTTCGGAGCTGAAAAATAAGGACGGAGACAAGATCTGGAGCGAATCCCTTCTGAATTCGCTGTCCGAGGGGATCAGCCTGTCGGCATTGTCGAAGTTCCTGGACCTGGGGTCGCCCTCCGCGAAGGACGGGATCACGGCCTACGACAATTCCTTCGGCGCGCTCGACCTGTACAAACAGCTGTACCTGACCATCAACAAGACCTTCAGCAAGGACTACACGGTGATCTTTTACGCCTACGACTGGCGCAGGTCCTCCGGGACAACCGGCGCGGAGCTGGCGGCGTTTCTTGAGAAAAAGAATTTTGACAACGTGATCTTCGTGACCCACAGCTTCGGCGGACTGGTCTGCGGACAGGCGCTGGCCGCAAGCGAAACCCTGCGGGAGCACACGGAGCTTCTGTGCATGATCGGAGTGCCGGTCAACGGCACGGCGGCGACGGCGCAGGCTTGGGCGCAGGACCGTTTCGGAAATGCCCTGGGACTCGGGTCCTTCGGGTCGATGGAAAATAACGCCATCCGGAAAATCGTCTGCACGCTGCCGAGCATCTATGAGATGCTGCCAAGCCCCTACGCGGTGGAGCAGCTCGGCTTGGTCGGAAACTGTGACAGCTACAGCGTATTCCTGTCCGCCTGCGAGGCGTCCTGCGCATCCTTCAACCGGTCCCTCGCAAACGACGCGGCAGCGGTCTCTGTGAAACTGTTCATCGACGGAAAATCCGTCTTCGACAAGGTGCCCACAGTGCTGTTCGGCGGCAAGGGCTATGACACCGCCGCCTCCGCGACCGTCTCCGGCGGCAAGCTCAGCTTCGACTACACTACCGACGGCGACGGCGTTGTGTCGCAGAGCGACTGCACCGCCGGCCTGACCCTTCCGGAGGGAACGGAAGTGACGCCGGTGCCGGCCCACCACTTGTGGCTGGCTCAGGAGCAGGTTGTCATCGACGGTGTAAAAACCGCAATTGCCAATCTTTCTGTTACTAAAAACTAGAATACAGGGGAGCCTCCGCGTGGTGTGCTACCCGTCAAGAGGACAGTAAAAAATAATAAGTGACCGGATACCGTCAGTTGAGTGATCAGCTGGCGGTATTCTTTATGCAGCGGCTTTATAAGCAGCATTGAATTCCAGCGGCGTCATCCGGTGAAGATTTC
>JAGCVY010000074.1 GCA_017962105.1 Lachnospiraceae bacterium | reverse complement strand
CGCCCGTAGGAGAACATCTCCGGCGCCGCGATGGTGATGCTGTCGAAGTAGTAGTCCCCTGCCCCGAGGTTCCCGCCGTTGCTGATGTTCGCCACGGAAACCGTATCGTCCGTGGTCTCCATCCGGTAGGTCCAGTTCAGGTAATGGGCGGGATCCTGTTCCCAGCCTTCCGGCAGGTCCGGAACCACGCTCGTCGGGCCCGCGGTGTACGAATAGCCGTATCCCACGGACAGCACCTCGAAATCCAGCGTCACGGTCTTCCCGTTTCTAAGCGCTCCGACAGCCATCTCGTAGGTCTTGTCCTTTTTGTGGCCCAGTGAACTGGTACTCCCGTCCGGCTGGTCCTTCACCGGGGTGTTGTGCGTATGGCTGGGCTGCGAGCCCGAATACTTGTACACACCGAACGTTCCCGCAGGATACTCCCATCCGGAGTGTGTATATTTCAACGATGCCGTCGCGCCCGCCTTGGAAACTTCCCTCGGGTCACCGTCCCGCTCCGGATCGGCTTCCGTCAGCGTCCATTGCGATGCGGCGCGGATCGTATATGTCTTA
Organism: Lachnospiraceae bacterium; assembly: GCA_017962105.1. Taxonomy (GTDB): domain Bacteria; phylum Bacillota; class Clostridia; order Lachnospirales; family Lachnospiraceae; genus ISDg. Next base: position 29,186 of record JAGCVY010000074.1, on the reverse strand, counting down.
TTTTTCTGCATTTGCGCAGTAGGATACGCCACCCAGACTCCTTTGGCGCGGTAATCGTTCCATCCCCGGCCGTCATAATCGTAGCGGACCGTCTGTCGGCTGTAGTGCTCCCCGGCTTGATCTCCTGAGGTCTCCGTGCCGACCGTTCCGCCGCTGATCACGCCGCCTTCGCCCAGGATGATGCCCGAGATCGAAGCGCCGTTTCCTTCCGCCACACCGGCCCACACATCCATGTCCAGGCTGAAATACTGCGATCCTTCATACAGCGGCCAGGTAGTCCAGCGCACAAACACATAGCCGTTGGCCGTTTCCGAGCCGCCGGGCAGATTTTCCTTCACGCTGTCAGGGACATTTTCCGGCGTCGAATACACCTGACCGGACATGCCCGCACCGGGGTCGCTCAGAATTTCCCTCGTGTCGATGACTGCCGTCAGTTCCTGCGTGCTCATGGTATCCTTCACGCCGTTGCGGGTCGTAACCTCCACCGTGACCTTCAGGGGATCGCTGGGCTTCATGTCCACAATCTTCGAGACATCAATCCCGGTGATCGTACACTCGAATGAAACCTGTGCCGCGGCATTGATAGCCGCATCGTTGACAATGGCATACTGCCCGTTCTCCGCTTCCTCCCAGTACCATGCAGAATTCTCACTGGGCGTGTCCGGCACGGAAAATGTCATCCCGCCGTATCCCGCCGACTGAACCTGACCGCCGTCATAGTACGAGTCCCTCTGGTGCCAGATCTGTCTCGGAAAAAGGATCCGGACAGAACCCGGCTCATGGGGTTCCTGCCCCGTCAAAACGACCTCGATCTTGAACTGCATGCTGGCTTCCGAATCGGCGGAGTCCTTCCGCAAAAACAGCCGGTTCGCCTGTCCGTCCGACGGGGAATCCTGCGTCATCCACTCGATCTTCGCGCTCCGGATCTGGGCAGGAGTACCGTCCGCTGCGGCGATACCCACCCGGGCAGGAAACATCCCGAACAACGAGAAAACCAACGTCCAAACGAGCAGTACGGAAATCGTTCTTCGTGTCCACTTCTTATGCATATGAAAACCTCCGTTATCAACATTTCGGGGATAATATTTCATTCTGTAAATTATACCACCTGAGAGGAAGAAAAAACAGATTATTGCATATTTGTAAGGCATAAAATATCTAAAAACTCCGAGGAGCCTCCCGTCATCGAAGGGAGGCTGTTTTCAGCACAAAAAATAAGGGGCCGCGGAATTCATCCCGCGGCCCGAAATCAGTTCTTCAATTGTCGTCATTCCCGCCCGGTATACATGCGATCACACCTTCTCAAAGACCGGCATGTACTCGATCGGTGCATCCACCGTGACGGTCTGTCCGCCCACGAAGGTCTCTCCGGTGGATGTGAGCTTCCATGTTCCCGCCGGGAGATACACGTCACGGCGGAAGCAGTTGTGCTTCAGGATCGGTGCCACCAGATAGCGGCTTCCGAACATGTACTGGTCCGTCACCTGCCAGCAGCGGCCGTCCTCCGGAAACTCGTAGAACATCGTGCGGATGAGCGGGGAGCCATTTTCCGAGGCCTCGTTATACAGGGACTCGATGTAGTCCTTCATCGCGATCCGGATGTCATAGTACCTGCGCATGATCGCGTAGTTGTCCTCGCCGTAGCTCCACAGCTCGTTGGGCTGGCCCGTGTGCAGGTATCCGCCGCCCCAATCCCGGTCGTCGAGAGCCGGAATGTCGTACGGGCCGCGGTCGCCGTGCATGCGCAGAACGGCCGAGTATGTCGCAAACTGATACCAGCGGATCAGGAGCTGGCGGAAATACGGATCGTTCACATCGTCAGTCATGAAGCCGCCGATGTCGGTGGTCCACCACGGGATGCCCGCAAGGCCCATGTTCAGGCCGCACTGCAGCTGGTCGGCAAATGCCTCAAACGTCGAGGGCACGTCGCCCGACCACACCACGTTGCCGTATTTCTGGCTGCCGGCCCAGGCACAGCGGAGAAGGTTCACCGGCGTCTTGCCGTCCTTGCTCATCTCATCCCAGAAGATGCGGCTGTACATCTGCGGATACATGTTGCTGCAGGTGAGCGCCGGCCCGATGCTGTAGCGGTAATTCTCGAAATCGTAAACGCCGTAATCCGGCTCGGAGTTGTCGAGCCAGAACGAGTCGATGCCGAGGTCCGCGTAATTCTTCTTGCAGATCTCCCAGACGAACTTCCGGGTCTCCGGATTGAACGGATCGATCTCCACACAGTCGCCCTGGTAATCGTAGGTCTGCTGCGCGCCACGCTCCGTGCGGATCAAAAGCCCAAGCTCCGTCATCGGGTAGAAGTTCTCGCTCTTTCGGTCCACCGACGGCCACACGGACACCATCACCTCGATGCCCATCTCGTGGAGCTCATCGACCATCGCCTTCACATCCGGCCAATAGGTCTTGTCGAACTTCCACTCGCCCTGCAGCGTCCAGTGGAAGAAGTCGATGACGATGCGGTCGATCTTGATCCCCTCCGCCTTATACCGTCTTGCAACCTCCAAAACCTCGTCCTGTGTGCGGTAGCGAAGCTTGCACTGCCACAGGCCCATGAGATTCTTCGGAAAATGAGGTGCTCTTCCGCTGACTGCAGTGTACGCCGCCAGAATCTCCTTCGGCGTGTCCGCAACGGTAATCCAGTAATCCATATCCTTGGTGGCTCTCGCGACCCACTCGGTAATGTTCTTACCAAAGGTCACGCTGCCCACCGCGGGGTTGTTCCAGAGCATGCCGTAGCCAAGGGACGACACAAGGAAGGGCACGCTGATCTGGGAGTTGCGCTGCGCAAGCTCCAGAGTGCACCCCTTCAGATCCAGATAGGGCTGCTGATACTGCCCCATGCCGTACAGCTTCTCGCCGTCGTTGCTCTCGAAAAGCACCTTCAACCGGTACTCGCTGCCGCCCTGTACGCCCTTCCACTCGCGGTTGACAACCTTTAAGCACCGGCTCTCACGGGACAGCGTTCCGCCGTAGCTTCGATAGTACTCGCGAAGGAACAGTTTTTCTTCGCGGTAGAACGACAAAACTCCCGCAAAGTTCACGACCGCCTTGATCCTGCCGTTCACGATCTCCGCACAGGGCTGTCCCTCAGCGTCGCGGCCGATGGAAACCTTCGCCTCCACCACCGGAATCTCCTCGGTGAGCGCCCACGCGTAATCCGTAAACTCCGTCTGCATCGTTGCGCGCACCCGCAGCGAATTTTCACCCCAGGCTTCGATACACAGGGTCTCGCCCTGCCGCTTGGCGATCAAAGCCCCGTTTTCCTCGTAAAATATCATCGTAACATCCTCCTGTACGCAGTCCGCCCCAAAGGGTCTCTTTACTCAATAAACCATAAACGGCGGGGATTCGCAATAGCGTATCCTCGCCGTTTTTTCGTGTCATTTCTTACCCTTCGGGAAAACCGAAGGTTTTTGTCGGGTTAGGCGACATGCCTTATTTCCCTCTGATAATTCCGAAGACCTTCTTCACGCTCAGCTTCTCGCCGTTGTAGAGCACAAGGCCGCGGTAAATCCGGCCTGCGATCCACACCAGAAGAAGCGTGGCAGCGATCATCTCCGCAACTACGATTAAGCCGACCCAGACAGAAACCTTTCCGACCAGGATCTCCGCGGTTACCGTGAACGGTGCGGCGAACGGAATGTACCGGCAGATGGTGAGCACCGCCTCATTCTGACTCGCAGCCGCAAGATAACCGACCATCCAGAAGATCAGCACCGGGAATACGATGACCGTATTGGCCTGGGCAACCTCCTCCGGCTTGGTAACGATACTGCCGCCGATACCGGCAACTGCGTAGTACAGAAGGAGTCCTAAGAAGAACACCAAAAGCGTCTGCACGATCGGGACAAAGGTCATTGCGCTCTCGCCCGTGACCGCACGGATTGCGTTAAATGCCTTGCTCACATAGTCCGTGTAATCCGGATTGATGGCTTTGGCTGCCAGCGTTCCAACCCAATATCCGCCGAAACCGCAGGCAACCCAGATCAGAACCTGTGCCACGGACATCACGAATCCTGCAAGGATCTTGCCGAAGATCAGATCCTTGGGCTTGACGAAGGACAGCATCGTCTCCATCAGCTTGCTGGTCTTCTCAGCCGCGACATTTCTCGCGACATCCTGACCGTAGATCATGATCATGAAGTACATCAGCATACCGGAAAGCATCGGGAGCAGGTATTTTACGAGCTCCGCGACGAGACTGGTATCCTCGCCGACAACGATGGTGGACGGGACGGATTCCAGTTTGATAAACTGCGCCATATTGGGATCGATCTTTCTCTCCACATAGGTCTGCAACACCGGGATCATCGCATAGCCCGCATCAGTTGCATCCCCCTCGCTGAAGGAGCAGTCCGTCGGGCGGACCATGTAAATGCCGTAACCTTCGTCCGTCTTGCGGATAACGGCAAACATCGTGTCGGACTCCGCATTCTTTTCGTTCTCCGCCTTGCAAAGCTCGGCAGCGGAAGCATTGTCCTTCCACTCCACCGTGATTTCCTTGTAGGCAAGCGCTTCTGCAACCGCCGTGCTGATATCCTCGGCCTTCATCGGTGAATGGGCCGCCACAACGTCGTCGGGGTTGTAACACACGATATCCGACTCGTTGCAGACCACGAGCTTACCGGTCTTGGTCAGTTCCTCCTCGGTGTTATCCTTCTTCTTCGCACCGAGCATCACGATCAGGAAAATGCCGGCGAAGATGAACAGACCGATGAGTATGGTTGCTACCTTATAGCCTTTTTTCTTCAGCATCTGTCCGCAGGTAAAGTTGAACACATGCCGTATCTTGTTTCCAGAGGAGCTCATTACTTCGCACCTCCCTTCTTATTCCGCATCATCGCGATCACTTCCTTCGGAGTTACGCGGTTGCCCATGTTGGTGATCAGGCCCTCGTAAACGCCTGCCGCAAGACGGATCGTCAGAAGGTCAAGAACGATCAGGATCGCGATAGCGATCAGCGCGTAGGACATCGGCGCAACACCGATGATCCGCGCACCGGGAGTGGTCATGGGCGACGTCAGCGGGAAAATCTCACAGAATTTGACGAACGCGTTGCTCGCCGACTTCTGCATGGAGATGATCGCTCCGATCGCACAGTACATCCCGATGATGGATGTGAACGTAAAATACTTCAAAGCGTCCTGCAGCTCCTCCAGCTTGCTGACCATCGCGCCGCAAAGACCCGCAAGGGTCGCATAGAAGATCATGCCGAGGGCGATCAGCACAAGGATGGTAACCGCATTGAAGACGGTCAGGTTCGAGAGAACTCCCTTCGGGATCAGGGAGGTTATGTAGGTCTGCTCCGTTCCGAAGAGCGCGCCCGTGATCTTGTTGGAAAGAACAAAAACAAGGATCAGAAGCGCATACTGGCCGACCGTCGCCACAAGCATGGCGAGGATCTTGCCCATCAGCAGCGCCATCGGGCGGACCGAGGTGAGCAGAAGCTCCACCACGCGGCTGGACTTGTCGGTAACGACCGCCGTCGCCACCTGGGTGGACGCCATGATGCAGATCATACTCACGATGAACATGATCGCGTAAGCGATGCCGAACTGGCCGCCGCCGATGCCGTCGTCAACCTCGGGGGTAATTTCGCCGGACTCTGTGAGGTAGTTGATCTCAACGGTATACTCGTAATCGAGAACCTTGAGCTCCTCCTCCGGAAGACCGCTGTACATTCTCTTGTACTTGTCCAGATTGTCGCACAGGATCTGCGCAAGCTCGTTACACTCGTCGGTGGTAACCGCTCCGCCGCCCACGCGGACGACCTCCACGGTGATCCCCTTCACACCGACCTTGGGATGGACGATGACATTTTTCGTTTCCGAGCCCTCGTCCTCCAGTTTCCTGCTGATTTCCTCAAAGGAATCCTGTACGGTTTCGAATTTTACATTGGCAAATGCCTCATTGTCCTTCACGTTGCCGGTGATCTCATACCCGGTCGGAAGAAACGGCAGCTCATTGCAGACATAGGCCGTTTCGATGTTGCTGGTTTTCACTTTCTTCGTGCCCGCCGCACCGCCTTTGATCAACTGCATGACAGGCGACGTGAGCAGCGCGATCACCACAAGCATTACCACCGAAACGATAAATGCCTTGCTTTTTATCGTCTGAATGAGCGTAAAGCGGAAGACCTCGCCGGTCCCGCGAAGCTCATTACTCTTCATTGCCGGCACCTACCTTTTCTACGAAGATTTCGTGGAGGGACGGCTCGCGGAGATCAAACTTGATGACCGTGATCCTGTTTGCCAGAAGCAGCTGAAGGAACTCCATCGCCTGCTCCTCGCCGGTCACGCGGATCTGCGTCTCCGCCGGAGTCTCCTCGATAACCGTAAGGCCGGCCTGCTTGATGAGCGCATCGATGGGCTGCTCGCATTTTACGAAGAGATTGACACGGCCGTAGCTCTTCTTGATCTCGTTCAGGTTGCCCTGCAGCACCACGTTACCGCGGTTCATAATGATGATGTCGGTACAGAACTCCTCGATGGTGGGCATCTGGTGGCTCGACATGATGACATACTTGTCCTTGGAGATCTCGTCGCGGATCACTTCCTTGAAGAGATCGGTATTGACCGGGTCAAGACCGCTCATGGGCTCGTCTAAGATGACAAACTCCGGATCCGACAGAAGCGCGGCCATCAGCTGTACCTTCTGCTGATTACCCTTCGAGAGCTGCTCCGCACGCATCGACTTGGAGTTGCGCTTCTTGCGAAGAGCCGCTGCCTTTGCAGCCTTCGAGCTCTTGGGTGCGGGCGCTGCTGCAAACTCTCCCTCGCGCTCCCGGCGCTTCTTGGCTTCCTTCGCCTCCTCTTCCTCCGCAAACTTTGCGGGGAAAATGTACTCGTCAAGCTGCAGTCGCGCAGACCAGTATTTGATCTTCTCCATGGCCATCGCGCGGCCGACACCCTTCAGCTTCGCAAAATAAAGAAGCTGATCGAGAAGCGTGTACTTGGGATACAGGCCTCTCTCCTCGGCCAGGTAGCCGATGTTCATCTTTTCAGGCTGCATCTCAGCGCCGTTCCAGAGGACTTCCCCCGAATCCCTCTTCAGCATACCGAGAATCATACGGATCGATGTCGTCTTACCGGCACCGTTCGTTCCCAGGAGCGCATACACGCCCGGGCCGTCCATCTTGAAGCTGAGGCCGTTCACCACGGTCTTCTCTCCGTAGGACTTCACCAAATTACGTACTTCGAAAGACATTTTTCCAACCTCCGTTATTGTCGAAGCCGCCGAATCCCTTTTCCGCGGCCTCCATATGTTCAAACGCCTGAGATTATACCACATGTAAATTTCATTTACAACGAAAAATGCGGCAATTTTACTCTTTCTTAACAATCTTTCACAATTTTTTCACCGTTTCGGCCCTTCCAAGCGCCCTCAAGGGCATTTCCGCAAAGAATTCCCATTGTGATTTGTTTCTTAGATGCTATACTGATTTTATACCATAACAATTATATATACCCCGGAGCGCCCGCGCGGCGTTCCGTTTCCCCGGAGGATACCTATGCTTACCAAACTGAAAGATCAACTCAACCGCACGATCGTCGGCAAGGAGGACGTGACCGACCTGGTCTTAACCTGCCTTCTCGCCGGCGGCCATGTGCTTTTGGAGGATGTCCCGGGCGTCGGCAAGACAACCCTCGCCAAGGCGCTCGCCACAGCCATCCGCTGCCGCTTCGGGCGGATCCAGTTCACCCCGGACACGCTCCCGTCAGATGTGACGGGCCTGTATGTCTACAACCCCAAAACCGCAGCCTTCGACTACCGCGAGGGCCCCGTCATGAGCCAGGTCCTTCTCGCCGATGAGATCAACCGCACCTCGCCGAAGACCCAGGCGAGCCTTCTGGAGGCCATGGCGGAGGGGCAGGTCACCGTCGACGGCATCCGACACCCGCTGCCGGATCTCTTCTTCGTCATCGCGACCCAGAACCCCATCGAGTACCTGGGAACCTTCCCGCTGCCGGAAGCCCAGCTCGACCGCTTCATGATGCGGCTTAAGATGGGGTATCCCTCGGCGGAAGCCGAACTGGCCATGGCACAGAATTTTCTTGCCTCTTCTTCGGAAAATCCTTCGGACGGCGTCTGCGATGTCTCCGACATCCTCCGCATGCGGGAGGAGGCCGCTGCCGTGCATGTCAGCGAGGCCGTTCTCGTCTACCTTCAGGAGATCATCGGGCTCACCCGCACGGAGAAATCCTTCTCCCTCGGAGCCAGCCCGCGTGCCCTGTTGTCCCTGCTCCGCGCCTCCCAGGCCCGCGCCTACCTGCGCGGTCAGGACTTTGTCCGTCCCGACGACATCAAGGAGATTGCGGTTCCGGTGCTTCACCACCGCATCGTACTGAGTGAGGAAGCCCGCATGGCGGGTGCCGACACGGACGAGATCCTCACGGCTCTGGTCCGCAAGGCAAAGCTGCCGAGAGAATAGCGAATACTTCGGAAGACCTCTTCCGGGAGAGTGGGACTGTATGCTGCGAAACCGGATCCTGATCGGTATCCTGTGGATTGTGTCGCTTGTGGGAATTTCTTTCTACGGCGGCACGATTTCGTATGGCTTTTTCATCGCCGTCACCCTGCTCCCCGTGCTGTCGTTTATCTATCTTCTGTTTGTGCGGATCCGATTTTCTGTCTATGAGCGGCTGGAGGGAAAAACCTTCGTTGCGAACCATCCCATCCCATATTTCTTCACGCTGCAAAACGAATCCCGGTTTGCGTTCGCCGGCGTCAAAGTGTATTTCTACTCCGATTTTTCCAGCCTCACCGGGCTCTCGGACGGCGCCGAGTACGAGCTTCTTCCCGGCACCGGCGTCTCTCGGGACACGACGCTTCTGTGCCGTTACCGCGGCAGCTATAACGTCGGCATCCGCACGATCGAGATCACCGATTTTCTCCGTCTGTTCCGTCTGCGGTACAAAAACCGCGAACCCCTGGAAGTCCACATCAAGCCCGACACGGTCACGCTCTCGGACCTGGGCGGGATCCGCCTGCCCCGGCTTCTCGCAAAGGAATCCCTGCAAAGCGGAGGCGTCCCGGAAGCCGCCGTCCGCGACTACCTTCCCGGCGACCCGATGCGCCGCATCCACTGGAAGGCCTTCGCAAAGGAAAACCGTCTGCTGGTGCGCCGAATCTCCGGCGAGGAACAGCAGCAGGTCAGCATTTTCCAAAGCACCTGCCGTCCCGCCGCCGAACCGGCCGCCTATCTTCCCACGGAAAATAAGCTGCTGGAGCTTTCGCTGGCCCTCTCCGCTTTCTTCCTGCGCCGCGGGATTCCCGTCCGCGCTACCTACAGGACACGGTCGACCATGCTTTGCCGCATGAACAGCAGCGATTCCTTCAACCGCTTTTATGAGCTCTGCTCCGGGCTGGAGTTTTCGAAGGATCAGCCGGACTCCGCTCTTTTCTCCGTGCTTGCAAAGCACCCCGAGACTGTCGGCGGCCACCTCGCCTTCTTCCTTCTCTCCGAATGGAGCGCCGAGGCGGAACGGTTCGCCCGGACTCTGAATGGAAACGGCATCGCTGTGGCTGTCTGCCTTGTGACCGCCGATGCCTCCGCTGTTCCCTCCGGTCTGTCCCTGCCCAGAACAGAAATGATACAAGTGTCTCCTGACGTGGATTTACGGGAGGTGTTCGTATGAAACGATTTGCTTCCTACCTCTATGAACCGCTTCTCGCCGTACCGGCTTCCATCGCTGTCCTTCTGATGATCGCCCCGGAAATCGGTCTCCCGTCAGCCTCGAAAGCGGCCGCACTGTACCTGATCATCGTCGGGATCGCCTGCGCGCTCTTCCGTTACCTTCACGGAAAATACCGCCTCATCCTGGTGGTTTCCGCGGCGATCGTCCTGCTTCTTCCGGCGCTTTACGGCCTGCGCTGGGTTTCCTCCGGGTACCATTACGCGCACCGGTATTTCTGGCTGATCCCGCTTCTCGGCGTCGGCTGCGATCTCTGTGCGGTCCTCTGCCGGCACTTCCGGATCATGCGATACCTCTCCGCCGCTGCCGTCATCGCCTGCCTTACGGTCTGCCTGATTGAAAAATACATCCTGCCCCAGGCCTGTGTGATGCTCTTCCTCACGGTCCTGCTGCTCCTCCTCATCGACGAGACGCAGCTGTTATGGCCCAAGTCCGGCCACACCGACCGGGCACTGCACCTTTCCTTCGTCGCGCCTTTCGTAGCAATCTGGCTCGGCCTTGCGCTTCTCATGCCGGTTGGGGAACGCCCCTACGACTGGGCAGCCTTCCGCAACATCTGGCACCACATTCAGGACTTCGTCGTCTCGCTGACCCAGAAGACCGTCCCCATGGGGCCGGACGACATGGATGTGTACCGGGCGGGTTTTTCCGAGGACCCCTCCTCCCCGGAGGGCTCCGTTTTGGAAAATGAGGACGTCCTTCTCCGCCTCGAGCGCACCGGTGGCTCCGCTGCCGACGCCTTCTACCTCGCCGGCCAGTACTGCGACACGCTGGACGGCCTGAACTGGCGCGCCACCGTCACCGACGATACCAGAGATTGCGAGTTTGATTATATGGAGACGCTCTGCGCCTTCCACGAGACCGATCATTTTGCGGACTTCCTGCAGGCCATCGAGTTCCGCGTGACCTTCCGCAAATTCCACAGCCGCTTCCTCCTCGCCCCGACGAAGACGATCCCGGACAGGACCCTGCTGGCGCGGGACGGCATTTCGGAAGAAGGCCGCAACCTGGTATACAACGAGCGGAAGGGCATCAACAACTCCTACGTCATCGGAGGATACCGCCTGAACCGCCTGCACGACATTTTCCGCCAGTTCATGGCCGATCCGGCGGAACTCACCGAGGAGAACTGGCTCCTCCACAGCAACGAGTACCCCGGCAGCGCGTCGGAAATCTCCTATGAGGGCTACCTTGCATACCGGGAGCGGATGACGTCCCGCTACCTTCACCCCTTCGCTGTTTCCGATTCGGTCCGGGCCTATATCGACACGGTCACCGAAGGCGCTGCAAGCCCCTTTGAACGGCTGATGTGCATCGCACAGGACCTCGCCGGGTTCACCTACACCACGTCGCCCGGCGCGCTTCCCGAAAGCGTCACCGACGGAAGCTCCTTCTTAACGTATTTCCTGACCTCACAACAGGGCTACTGCGCTCATTTCGCCACGGCGATGACGCTTTTCGCCTGGGCCGAGGGCCTTCCCGCCCGCTACGTCACCGGATTCCTCGTGCCCCTCGGCAGCTCGGATTCCATCGACGTGACGGGGTCCATGGCCCACGCCTGGTGCGAGGTATATTTTGAGAACGTCGGATGGATTCCCTTCGACGCAACGCCCGGCCACTCCGACAGCGCATTCTGGACCGTCTACAGCGAGCGCGAGACAACACCCTGGACGCCGATACCGCACACGCCGACAGTAGTGACGCCCACGCCGGCCGGCCCCGCAGAAGTCACCACGATCATCTCGGAACGCGGCTCCGGCCTTCGGATCCTTCTGTTTGTCCTTCTGGGGATCGCCGCCCTGGCCTTCTTCGCGGTTCTGATCCTCCTGTTGGACCGCCTTCGCAGCCGGCGCCGGTTCCGGCAAATGGACTCCTCCTCCAGGATCCGCGTCCTCTACCGGAGAAACCTGCGGGTTCTGGGTTATCTGGGGCTGCCGATCGGTGAGGAGGAAACTCTCGCGGAGTACCGCGGAAGACTCCTTCCGCTTCTTCCCGATGAAACGCTTGACTGGATCGTCCCGTACGAGGAATTTCTCTACGGCACCGCCGACCCTTCCTCCGTCGCGGCCTCCATGCAGGACGGGTACGATACCCTTTTGGAAGAATTCCGCAGGTTCCACCCGCAGATGTACCGGCTGTACCGGTTTGTCAACCGGGTGTGACCGGCCATTGTTTTCAGACATAAAAACCCTCCCGATGGCGTCAGGATAACCTGCAGCTTACGGGAGGGTTTTATTTTCCGATCGATACCGATGACGGCCGGATTACGGATTGTACTTGTCCCCGAAGTAGGACTTCATCTCCGAATCGGACAGGCCGAAGTACTTCTTCAGGTCGGCCAGGAAGTTCTTCTCACGCTTTCCGTCCTTCACGTAGTTGTAGAGCACGTTGATGCTGCTGTTCCAGCCGTTGACGGTGCCGCCCCAGCGGGCTCGCTCCGCCTCGATCTCCGGCTCCAGCGTCTTCTTCCACCAGTCAATCTCCTTGGTGATGTACTCCTCGTTGAGGATCGTGCCCATCAGGTAAGCAGCGCGCTTGAGGAAGGCCTCCTTGCCGCGCTTGCTGTGAGTGATGTACCAGATCAGCGGGTGTTTGCTTGCATTTTTCACGTTCGTGGTGAACACGTGATCCTGCTTGACGAAGCCCCAGTCGAGGTCGTAGAACATCCAACGCCATTTGTTGTCGCCCTCTGCCGAGGCGAAGCACCGGATGTTGGCGTCGTCCGAATCCCCGTAGTAACCGCGTAAAATGTACCAATCCATCAGGCTGTCCATATCGATGCGGCTTTCCAGATACTCGTAATTCTCGTCCTTGTTGAGGTCTTTCTCCTTCGCAAACTTCACAAGCGCATTGTAGTCTTCCGCGCTTCCGTTCTCCGCTGCCTGATAGCCGCTGTAGCCCTGAACGATGTTGACCGAATCCTTGGAAACATCGTAGTGGTCCGCAACATAGTCCGCGCTGAAGCGCTCGCGCATGAAGTAGATTCCCCAGAACTCGCCCGCAAGATACATTACCACGGGCTTGCACGCCTGCGCGCTGACACCGGTGTTGCCCAGTGCCATATGGGTCATAAACTCGTCTTCGATGATGCCTTCCTTGTACCGCTCGCTTCCGCCCTTTAAGAGGATGGAATTGAAGACCTCGAGATCGATATCGTCAAAAAGCTTGTAGTTCAGTTTGCTCACACCGTAGGAGGAGCGGAAATGTACCGTAAAATTCTGTTTGTCCTTCTTTCGGCTGTCGTTGCCGTGAAGCGTGATGCCGCACGGGATGGAGAATTTCTCCTCGCCGTCCTCGATCAGCGTCATCATGGCCTGCGCCTCAAGGTTCCGGTCGGAAATCTTCTTCACGACGCCGTTTTCGCCGAGGATCGTCTCCTTCGGTCCGTTGACAACCAGGATGGGCAGCGTATGCTCCGTGCTGTCGATCACGTAGGTGTATGCCGCCTCCTCACTCTCACGGCCGTCCTTCACGGCCATCGCGCGGATCGTGGTGACGCCCATGACGGTGATCCCGTCGCTGTACACCTTGGAGGAGGTGGTGGGCTTGCTGCCGTCCGTCGTGTAGTAGATCGTGCCCTCGCCGAACAGCGTCACATTCAACGCTCCGGCGTAAACGCCCGTTGCATAGTTGGCTTCCGGAACCGAAGTGCGGGCTGCATAGCCCTCGCCGTTGGCACTACCGGGCGTCGGATTCTCAAAATACAGCCACTCGCCGTCCTTGCGGCCGTAACTCTGGTCTGCCGGAAGGTCCGAAGGCACCTTGATGCGGTCACAGAAGCCGTCCTTGTTGGAGAGATAGATCTTCTCTCCGGTGGACTTGATCTTAAACGGCGCCTGATTGCCTTCGCCGACACCGTCGCAGTAGAGGATATATCTCTCCCCTGCTCCCAGCGTAACGTTGGGCAGCTGGTATTTCTGCGGCATATCCTTGTTGTCACTGATCCAGTAATCGCTCAGGTTGACGGCCACCGAAGAGATGTTCACAAGCTCGATCCAGTCGGGGTATTTGCCGTTCAGCTCCGCGTACTTGCTGTTCGAGGACATCGCCTCTTCAAATGCGAGTCCCGTCAGAGGCATCGACTTCCAATCGATATCCTCCTCCCCCGGAGTGAGCGCCGGCGTAAGGTCGCCGTTCGGCGGCGTCACCGCCCCTGTGGGAGTAGTCTTGTCCACGACCTGCGTCGGCTTCGTTTCTCCCCCCGTGCTGCCCCCCTTGGGCCACAGGAAATAAATAAGCCCCGTCACGCACAGCGCGAAAATTCCCGCCATCACCAGCATGCGGATCCGCTGTTGGCGTTTCTTACGTTTCTTCCGAAGCGACTGACTCTGGGCCGACCGCTGTCCCTGCGCCGTTTTCGTTCCCAGCGCCGAGCGGGTACCCTGAGACGTTCTCGTCCCCCGGGAAGAACTCGCTCCCTGGGAAGATCTCGTTCCCTGAGCCGTTTTCGCCCCTCGGGCCGCTCCCTGTGTCGTCCGGTTTCGCTGAGATGTCCGCTCCCGATTCTTATCGTCCATCCTCTCTCGTACTCCTTCCCTGCACTGCCGCCGTACCTTTCCGGTTTCGCGTTTCCGCCAGACACCAGTGCGTGCTTCCTCTGTTAATCGTTATCGTTTCGCCAGCTCATCCGAGTCCAGCATGACCGTAAACGGTCCGTCGTTGCGCAGATCCACTTTCATGTCCGCGCCGAAGCTTCCCGTCTGCACCGGAAAGCCGTAGGTATCCCGCAGCCGCGCAACCGCGTACTCATACAACCTCTCCGCCGCCTCCGGGCTTCCCGCACCGGTGAACGACGGCCGGTTTCCGTGTCTGCAGTCCGCGTAAAGCGTAAACTGCGAAACCACCAGCACCTCGCCGCCGACATCCGCCAGGGCAAGGTTGGTCTTTCCGTTTTCATCCTCAAAAATACGGAGCCCCGCCAGCTTCTTCACCATCACGTCGGCAACCGCCTCCGTGTCTGTGGCACAGGCCCCCAAAAACACCAGAAACCCCTTTCCGATCCGGGCAATCTGCGTCCCGTCAACCGTGACCGAGGCCTCTGTCACTCTCTGTATCAAAAACCGCATTCCGCAAGCGTCCTCCGCATCATTTTCCGGAAAATCCCGTTCAGGCTTCCTCGCGGAACACCAGATTTCCACCTTCCATACTGTCAATGATCGCCAGGGATTCCAGCCTTACGCCCTCCTCCCGGATGCGCTTACCGCCCTCCTGGAAGCCCTTCTCGATGGCAATCCCGCAGCCGACCAGCGTTGCGCCCGACTGCTTCACAAGATCCATGAGCCCCTGAAGAGCACACCCGTTCGCCAGAAAATCATCCAGGATGAGCACCCGGTCCTCCGGTGTCAGAAACCGCTTCGAGATAACCACGTCGAACACTTTTCCCTTCGTAAACGACATGATCTTCGTCGAGTACACGTCGGTGTCCATATTGTTGCCGGCAATCTTCTTGGCAAATACGGCACGGCACCCGAACTCCTCCGCCGCGATGCAGGCAAGCCCGATCCCGGACGCCTCGATCGTGAGGATCTTGTTCACTCCGGCATCGGCGAAACGCCGTTTCCACTCCTTCGCCATGGCGCGGAACAGCTCCGCATCCATCTGGTGATTTAAAAAGCTGTCAACTTTGAGGATCACTCCGTTTTTTACGGTTCCCTCCGTGCGGATCCTGTCTTCCAAAAGCTTCATGACTGACTCCTTTCGGCTGTGACAATCTTTCGGTTTGCCTTTTTTACACAAACCTCTACGCGTACCATAATACACAAAAAAAGTGCTAAAAACAAGCATTGAACGCTCGGTTTTCATTTTCCTCTTGACTTCATGTTCTATATGGTGTATAACATAGGCATGGGGTAATTGTGGTTTACCCGATGTGAGACGGAAGAAGGAGGAAATTACATGTACGACAACGATTTGTTTAATCAGTTTTCAGAAGCGTTCCACGATATGCTGGACAATTTGGACAAGGGGCTCCGCGACGGTGTCAGCGACCTCAAGGACATGAAGAAAAATGTTGAGCGCAACGGCCTCTTCGGCGAAAAGAAGCAGCAGAAGCGCAAGACCAACTACCGCGCGCCCTTCGGCGGATTCGGAAAGAACCTTACCGTTCCGAACATCGACAATCCGTTTAAGAAGCGCCGCATTCCTGCGGACGTGATCCGCTGCGACGGCATCCTGACCATCCGCGCAGAGCTTCCCGGCTATGAGAAGTCCAACATTCACGTGGATTACAAGGACGGCACGATCCTCATCCGCGCCAACCGCGAGTTCATTGATGTCACTCCCGGCGAGGGCAGCGAGGGCGTTCGCAGCTACGACCGCACCAGCGACCGCTGCTACGGCTCCGTGGAGCGTTCGTTCCGCGTCGGCAAGATCGATGTCACAACGGTCCGCGCCGGTTTCAACAACGGCATCCTGACCGTGACCTGCGAGTGCCCGGATGACGGCAACTCGATCGATATCGAGTAAGCTTAACCAAGAAGTGTTATTACACACAGATCCCCCGGACTGAGCACAGTGCTCCTGTTCCGGGGGATTCTTATTGTCTTATGAATTTCGGAAAATGCCTGTCTTATTTTCCGTGCAGTGTACCGTTTTCGAGGCCGTCATCCTCTCCCGAGTCTCTCCAACAACTTCACAAGCAGATTCCAGGTCCTCTCAACCGACGCGATCTCCATGCGCTCCGCTGTGGTGTGAATATCGAAAATGTTCGGTCCGAAGCTGATCGCATCCGTCTCCGGCATATGCTCGATGATCAAACCACACTCCAGTCCGGCATGAATGGTCTCCACCTTCGGCTCCTCTCCGTACAATTCTCGGTATGCCGCAACCCAGGCTTCCCGAAGCGGCGACTCCGGACGGTACTCCCAGCCGGGATACTCGCTGTGACGCTCCGCGATACCGCCGCACAGCGTCGTCAGAAGAGCGATCTTCCCGCCGAGCTGTTCCTTGCGAAGCGAGATCATGCTTCGCACCGAGCTGTCCGCGACTACCATATCGCCGTCCGTCCGAAGGATGCCGACGTTGTTCGACGTCTCAACCAATCCCTTAGGCGTCTCACTCATGGCGCTCACCCCGAATGGCACAAGCATCAGGAAATTCAACACCTTCTCAAAGGACGCCGGGCTCATCACACGGTAGCTTCCTTCCTGTATCTCATACTCACCGCCGCCCGAGGTCTCCTCCATCACGAAGTCGATGCCCGGCTCCTGTCTGCGGTATACGTCCAAAAGTTTTCTCTCCGCGCGGTCAAAGGCACGGCAAATCTCATACCTCTCGTAATCGTTCACACAGATGACGATCTCCGCTGTTGTCGGGATTGCGTTGTCCTTCTCTCCGCCGGCGATCCAAAGCGGCTGCAGCATTTTCCCGCAATCCATCTCGTGGATCAGCGACGCCAGCACAAGAATCGCATTTGCCCGGTTCTTGTCGATCTCCGTCCCGGAATGCCCTCCGCGGCATCCTGTCACCGCGATGCGCAGGAGATTTCCCGACACCGTATCGCGGGAAACGGGGAACATCGAATGCTGCGTAAGGCCGCCTGCGCAGCCCGCCAGCAAAATCCCCTCATCCTCGGAATCCAGGTTGATCCAGCGGCGCCCGACAACATCCTGCGCGAGCAGTTCCCGCGCGCCGTCCATGCCGGTCTCCTCGTCCACCGTCGCAACCAGCTCGATCGGGGGATGCACGAGATTATCCGCAGCGAGCACGGCAAGGCCGTACGCCAGCGCAATCCCGTCATCACCGCCGAGAGACGTCCCCGGCGCATAGACAAACTTTCCGTCCTCGTCAATCACGGGCTGAATGCCCTCTTTCGTCAGGTCCTTATCACATCCCTCATCCTTCACGGCCACCATATCCATGTGCCCCTGAAGGACCACCGCCGGCGCCTGCTCGCAGCCCGGCGTCGCATCCTTCCGGATGATCACATTCCCGCAGGGCTCCACATTATAACCGAGCCCCTGCTTCTTCGCAAAATCCTGCAGATACGCGCTGATCGCCGTAGTATTGCCCGACCCGTGGGGAATCGCGCAGATCTCCTCAAAATACTTCCATACATCCTTTGGCTGTAACCCTTCCAACATGGTTTTCTCCTCCGATTCACTAACCTTTCAAAACGCCGTCTCCGCCGGCGTTTTCACCGCATTACTATCACCCGTAGAATACCACAGTTCCCCTTTGTTTTCAACCGCGAACCACAGGGGGAACCGCCTGTGCCGCCACCTTGACAAGTAATACTGCAAGGTAACCGCAAGAGCCTTCTTTTCGTTGTGCGGAGCCTTTCCCTCCTGACTTGTGGGGGGCGGCGGGAACAATTGTCGCAGCGAGCGATTTCGAACGCTCGCTCGCGAGACAATTCGTTCCCGCTTGCCCCTCTCTTTCGCAGGTATCCGCACAACGAAAGAAGCCGGAAGACTTGCGTCTCCCGGCCTCTTCCGGAAAGTGTTAATAACAAAGGTGAATACTGTCGTCTGTCATCTCATGTGGTATCTGTTCCGGTAGTTCCTCTCTCTGACTGCAGTATACCACGGTTCCTGCAGTTCTTCAACACCTCTTTCTAAAGGCACCTGTCCTGTATCAATGAACGATGCATTATTGCGCTAAAATGCAACATTTTCCGTCAAATCTGTGCTTTTTGCTATACCTTAAAGCGGTAACCGACACCCCAGATCGTCTCGATATACTGGGGATTTGCGGTACTGACCTCGATTTTCTCACGGATTTTCTTGATGTGTACCGTCACGGTTGCGACCTCGCCGACGACCTCCATGTCCCAAATGGCACGGAAGAGTTCGTCCTTTGTGAAGACGCGGTTCGGATGCTCCGCAAGGAAGGTCAAGAGCTCAAACTCCTTGTTTGTCATGCTCTTTTCCTCATCATTAAGATATACCCTATGGGCGTCCTTGTCAATGCGCAATCCGCGAATTTCGATGATCGCATTGTGCCGGGGCTGCGCGCCGCCGGTCAGGCGCTCATACCTCGCCAAATGTGCCTTCACCCGGGCGGTCAGTTCGCTCGGGCTGAAGGGCTTCGTGATATAGTCGTCCGCGCCGAATCCGAGGCCGCGGATCTTGTCCAGATCCTCCTTCTTCGCCGACACCATCAGGATGGGCAGATTTTTCTTCTCCCGCACCCGCCGGCACACTTCGAATCCGTCGGTCCCCGGCAGCATCAGATCCAAAATGATCAGGCTGAATTCCTCCGAAAGGGCCCGCTGCAGCCCGGTGTTTCCGTTCTCCGCGATCTCCACGCGATACCCGGCCTGCTCAAGGTAATCGCGCTCCAGCTCGGCGATCGCCTCCTCATCCTCAATGATCAGGATTGTTTGTCTTTTCGCTTCTTCCACCGTTTTCCTCCCTTTTCACCTGCACTGTTTCCGTCGCTGCCATCCGCCGTTCTCTCACCGGAACTGCTCTTCGGCAGCGAAAACCGTATCGTCGTTCCCTCTCCTGTGACGCTTTCGGCAAGAACGGCTCCGCCGTGGGCCTCCACAATAGACTTCACAATGGAAAGTCCCAGCCCGCTACCGCCTTTCTTGGTCCCGCGGGAGCTGTCTCCCCGGTAGAAGCGGTCAAACACGTGGGGAATATCATTTTCCGGGATGCCGCAGCCGTTGTCCGTGACGGCGATCCACACCCACTCCGGATCCTCCGTCACCGACACGGCAATGCGTCCCGGCGTCTTGTCCATGTATTTTACGGAGTTCCCGATGATGTTGATGATAACACGCTTGATGTGTTCGGGATCAAACAACGCCTCCGTGTTCTCCGCACAGCGCTCTTCATACGAAAAATCAAACCCCTGGGTCTCCAGATCCAGGCTCAATTCGGCGAAGCAATCCTCAAGAAAGTCATGGATCGACAGCCGGCGAAAATCGTATGTCATGGCGTTTTGCTCAATCTTCGCGTAAAACCCGAGCTCGTCAACCATACGCTCCATATCCGCAGCCTTGCTGTTGATGGTGCGGTAATACCGCTCCTGCTTCGCAGGCGTATCCGCGACTCCGTCCAACAGACCCTCGGAATACCCGCGGATGGCCGTGAGCGGCGTCTTCATGTCGTGGCTGATGTTGGAGATCATCTCCTGGGATTCCTGTTGATACCGAAGCTGCTGCTCCGACAACTCCTTTAGGTGTCGCCGCATGGCCTCGAAATCCAGCTGGAGCTGTCCGATCTCGTCTTTCTTTCCGACCTTCACCTCGCCGTCCAGATTGCCCTCGCTGATCTGGTTGGCCGCATGGCTCAGCTCTGTGAGGGGCCGCACGATGCTTCGGTAAAGCCAGGTGACCACGATGACCGTGGTTACAATCAAAGCTGCCAGAAGCGCCACCAGCGCCTCGATGAGCGTGCGCCTCCACTGCGGCAGCAAATGGTTGATGTCCGTGATCAGGAAAAGCGTGCCTTCCCCGTCATTTTCCGTGCGATAATCAATCTGCCGGATCAACGCATGGGACTCGCCCTCGAGGAACATGCTCTTCTCCGACGCGCTGTCGTCACCGCGGTATTCCGGAAGCCGTCCGGCTACGGTCTCGTAAAATTCTTCGTCCCCGACGTAAGTGATCTCGCCGTTCTCACGGATACACAAAAATGAAAACTTGTCCTTTAACTCCTTGTTACGCTTTGCAACCCACGCATCATCCGACAATGTCAGCGGGTTCGTGCGGACGGTCGCCAGCAGCTCGTTGAAATCATCCTTCACAAGCCCTTCGAAAAGGGACGGCGAATTTTGTATGACCTCGATCATGTTCGTGCTTCGGTTGTACGAAGCGGACAGGAGCTGCACCTGAAAATGCAGGATCAGCCAAACCACAACCGCAATCAGCAACAGGGGCAGAAGGAGACACAAAATGATGGATACGAGGATTCGTTTCTTTAACCGCATGGATGGCCTCCTTTCTGTTACTGTTACTTTGGTTGTAGTGAAAATGCGGCGCAGGCTCTGCCCACGCCGCATCAACTGGTACTGATATTCTTTTTTGATTACTTCAGCACGCTGTTCAGAAGATCTGCGGACTTCTTGATGGAATCCTTCTTGAGAAGCGATACCCACAGCTTCTTTCCCTTGTAGCTGTAGCAATACTGATAGCTCGAGTCACCCGAAGTCGAGTAGCTGGTGATGGACCATTTTGCACCGTCTCCCAACTGCATCGTCGCAAGGGACACCAGCTGGGAAAGCGTCATATCCGTCTGCGTACAGCTTGAGAAACCGTTGATCAACGACTGATAGTTCGACAAAAGAGATGTCGAGGACAGCTTATTGATAATGCCCTTGATGATTTCCATCTGGTGCTTCGCTCGTCCGGCATCACCCATGGCGATGCTCTTGCGCTCTCGTGCAAACTTCAAAGCAGCCGCACCATCCAGATGCAAACGACCTTTGCGGAATGTATAAGAACCATCATATGTTGTAAAATCATAGAAGCATTCCGCATCCACACCGCCGATCATATCGATCAGCTTGATCATGCTGGAAAAATTCAAACGAACGTAAAAATCTATGGAAATACTGCCATACAGATTTTCCAGGGTTGCGATGGAATAATCAACACCGTACAATCCGGCATGGGTTAATTTATCCTTCTGCGACGATGTGACACCCGGAATATGAACATACGCATCACGAGGCGTCGTCACAATGGCAATCTTCTTCGTCTTCGGGTTGACAGCCATCAGAAGGTTCACATCGCTTCGGCTGCGAACCGTAACCGCACCATATCGGTCGATACCGCTGATGTACACAAGGAACGGTTCCTGCGTGAGATCCTTGCCGGAGTTATCCTTTCGCGGCTTCTTCGGCATCGTCGTAGGAGTCGGTGTTGCAGTATTTTTCGGTTTCGGAGAATTGGTCGGCGTCGGCGAAACTCCAGGTGCAAGCGTCGGGGTAGGGGTCGGCGTCACACCCTCCGGAAGCGTCGGCGTCGGGGTATCGATCGGATCGTCCCAACCCGGGTCGATCTCGCTCCAGATATCGATAATCTCTTCCTGAATAAATTCAATCTTTACGGTCTCGATAATCCTGGTGTCCGTGGTAAACACGTGCCCGTAGGCCGCATTATCCGGGTTTTCCGCATCTGCGTCCTGGAAATCCGCTCCGATTTCCATCGCATTGTCAAAGAGCTCTTCCCGTCCGCCTTCGCAGAACACAGCCTTTACTTCCCCGCTGTAAAATGCGTTCAGCATCTCATCGAAAGTAAGGTATTCCACACAGGAAACTTCGGCACCGACTGCCTCACAGAGGGCTGCTTTCGCCCGGCCCATCGCCAGCGGTCGCCCTTCCTCTTTCGCATATCCGACAGAGTATCCTACTACATCCGAGCCCTTTTCAGCAGCGTCATCCTTCATCACATAGAGGTTGTATTCCTCATACTGTACGGCTTCATCGGGTTTCACTCCGGTGCTGTTCTCTGCAGCTTTCGCAATCTTGCCCATGCTGAGGATAACAACCAAAACCGTGCAGGACAGAATGACGGATGCGTATTTGCCGATGATCTGAAGGTTCTTCAGATAGTGGAGCAAAAGCGCAACGGCCAAAAGAAATACCAGCACAAGCGCCGTCCATGTCAAAAAGTTCGATACTTCCTTGCCGCGGATCGCCTTGAGCGCAACGCCGAAGAGATCCGCCATATCCTTCTTCCGGCACAGTGCCGAGAAGCAGTAGATGAACGTGATGGCCTGACCGACAACCACCAGTACGGAAGCCCAATGGTTAACGGAATCGGAGAACCACCAGTAGAGAAGCATGCATACAGCGCAGAGGGCGAACATTACAATGTTGATGCCTGCGCTGATCAACTCGTTATGGTACCGCAGGGCAACGTAAGCCGCTGCAGCAAACAAAGTCACAACACACGCCGTCTGGAAAACCTGAACCGAGAGCCAGCGCCCTTTCTCTTTCCGGGGCTGCAAAATGCAAATGCCGGCTGTGCATGCCAGGATCAACAGGCACACCAGAGTGCCGAAAAAAAGCTCGTGCGTTCCGAGAACCTTCTTGAACCACATCGTGACCAAGGAGATTACCCAGAAGAATGCCTCTACGCCGCCGAGAACCCAAAGACAGGGAACGTTCATCTTCGACGTATAAGGTATCAAATAGTACCCCGCAAACGCGATCACCACAAGGGCGAGCAAAAGTGCCGTTTCCTGAAGTGCCAGCGGCAGGGTAGCCTTGGAGAGAGCAGCGAGCGATGAATCCTTGACCGTTGCAACGTCTACAACAAAGAACAGCAACAGCAATTGCGCATATAAAAGCATCGCGGAAAATCCTGCTCTCGCTTTTTTAAACGTCATAATTCCTCCCTTATAGCGGCGCCCCGAAGGGCGCCGCGCCTTACTCAAAAATCCGTTTTATTACCCCTGCAGAGGAGTTCCGCACTGAGGGCAGAATCCCGGAGCGTTCGGTTCCGTGGTTCTGTAGCCGCAGTTCGGGCAAACCTTGCCCTGCGACGGCTTCGGCTGACCGCAGTTGCTGCAGAAAGGCGTGTCATTGTTCGTACCGCAGCTCGGGCACATCCAGGTCATGCCGGCACCGTAACCGCTGCCCTGCATACCGCCGGCAACCGCACCTGCCACTGCTCCAGCAATCTGCTGCCCGAAGTTGTCCTGCTGATTGTAGCCCTGCTGACCGTTAAAGCCCTGCTGATTGTACGCCGGCTGGCCATTGAAGCCCTGCTGGTTATAACCCTGCTGGCCATTGAAGCCCTGCTGGTTATAACCCTGCTGGCCGTTGAAGCCCTGCTGGTTGTAACCGGGCTGACCGTTAAAGCCCTGCTGGTTGTAACCCTGCTGGCCGTTGAAGCCCTGCTGGTTGTAACCGGGCTGGCCGTTGAAGCCCTGCTGGTTGTAACCGGGCTGGCCGTTGAAGCCTTGCTGGTTGTAACCGGGCTGGCCGTTGAAGCCTTGCTGGTTGTAACCGGGCTGGCCGTTGAAGCCGCCCTGATTGAAGCCGGGCTGGCCATTGAAGCCGCCCTGCATGCCGTTGTTGAATCCGCCGGCATTGTACGAAGGCGTGTAGTTGCTTCCGAGGAGAGCCTGACGAGCCTGCTCCGCCATCATCTCATAGTTGTGATACTGGTTGGAGCGAAGGCCTTCCACCTTCGAGGAGTTCAATTTCACGGTAATCTCGTTGAACCAACGCCAGTTCAGCGTGATCGTGATCTTGAAATCATAGAAGTAGCGGTATCTCGGCGGGTTGTAGCTCACGCGGCTGCCATTGGCATCCTTCGTGTACTCCTCCTCGCGGTTCTCCTTGATCTCCGTATTGCAGGAAGTGATCGCCGAGAGCGGAAGAATATCCGGATTGTCCTTCTCAAACGCACCGGGTGCCGCATACGTTACAAGGAAATTCTGGCCTGTAGCGTCGATATAGATCTTCTGGCTGTCACCGAAGGTGCTGCCCACAACGAACAAAGGCAATTTCGCGCGGTTCTGCTCACGCTCTGCGAGATGCTGCTTCATCTCTTCAACCGTCGTTTTTCTCCGGCCGTTGAAAAAGCTCGACATCTTCTTGTTGCAAGCCGAGCACATATTGCCGTCTTCCAACTTGTGGTTACCCAAAAGGCTGATCTTTTCGCCGCAAATGTCACAGAACTTCTTCTCAAATAAACCCATTGTCATATCCTCCTTATCTCAATGGCGGTGATACGCACCGCCCATACATTATACCTTCAAACCCCCAAAAAGTAAACCTTACGTTTCAGTCCTTGCGCTCGCTGGCGACGAAGGCGGAAAATGCGATGCCGGTGTACCGCTTGAAACAGCGGCTGAAATAGTTCGGATCCGGAACGCCGACCTCCGCGGCAATCTGGTACATCGGCTTGCCGGCAAGCGCCGCCCGCTTCGCGTGCTCCACGCGGCATTTGTTGAGGTAGTCGACGAAACTCTCGCCGGTCTCGTTTTTGAATTTCCGGCTCAGGTAGCTCGGGTTAAAGCCAAAGGCGTTGGCCACCTTGGTAAGGTTTAAATCCGTCTCAAAATAGCGCGTCTGGATGTACTCCCGCACCTTCTCGATGCCGTGGGACATGCGCCCCTGGTCGAGAATGCTCTCATTTTCCGGGATCTCCGGTTCCTCGCCGCGGGCCTCCCGCTGCTCGTTTAAGTGGCGCAGAAGGCGCTTCAGCGTATCGTTGATATCCGCCTTCTCGATCGGCTTCAGGCGGTAGTCAAAGACGCCGATCCCGATGCACTCCCTGGCATAGCGGAATTCGTCGTAGGCCGAAAGCACCACGATGGCCAGCTGCGGATAGCGCTCCTTGGCCAGCTTGGAAAATTCTATCCCGTCCATGAAGGGCATCTGCACGTCCACAAAACAGACGTCCGGCTGAAGCTCATCGATGGTGTTGATGGCTTCAATCCCGCTGGATGCCGTTCCGACAATCTCCATGTTGTACGCCGCCCAGTCGATGGTTTTCGACAAAATCTTATATATGGCCGGCTCGTCGTCAATAATCATAACCCGATACATAGGTATCCCTTTCTGTCATCCGACTGTTCTTCCGCGGCCATCCGCAGAAAAAACCGTTACCTCAACATCAGTGTAATCTTCGTATACTCGCCTTCCCTGCTCTCGATCCGGTAGCAGTCCTCCCGCTCCTCGTAGTAGCAGAAACGCTCCAGCGTACGGCGCAGGCCGAAGTGCTGGCCCTCGACATCCGACATGATCTGCGAGATCTTCTCCTCGCTCATGCCGACGCCGTCATCGTACAGCTCCACGCAGACCGCGTCATTTTCCCGGTACACGCGGATCCGGATCAGACCGATCCCGCCTTTCTTGCGGATCCCGTGATAGAGACTGTTCTCAATGAGCGGCTGAATGGTAAGCTTCGGAAGAAGCTCATCCAGACAGTCCTCCTCGACCTCATACTCGTCCGTGAAGACATCCCCGTACCGGAGTTTCTGCAGCTTGAGATACTTCTTGGCAATCTCCAGCTCCGTGGAGAGCGGAACCTCGTTGCTTCCCTTGCTGAGGAACTGCCGATAGAAGCTTCCGAGGGTCTCCAGGGCGTCGTACACCTGCTCTCTCGGCGTCTCGTCATCCACCGCAAGGCTCGCGATCATCTCGATGGTATTATACAGGAAATGCGGCTTGATCTGCTGCTGCAAAATATTAATCTCCGTCTTCCGGACGGATTTTTCCTTCTCCAGAAGCTCCTCGATGAGGCGGTTCATCTCCACCAGCATCTCGTTGTAATTTTCCTTGAGCATGCCGATCTCGTCGTCGTTGGTCTCCATCGAAACCCGGCGGAGCCACCCCTTCTTCACCGCCTGCATCGACTCGGACAGTTTGAGGATCGGCCGCGTGATGTAACCGCGGATCAGCATGTCGAGAATGATCAGCGAGACGAGCATCAGCACCACGGAAATCAACGGGACCAGCACGATCTTGTAGGAGAGGTTTTCCCACAGGACATAGTGTTCAAGGCAGGCAATCCGGATTCCCGTGCGGGGAATCTCGTACGTCGCATAGATATCGCGCCTCAGCAGGCCTCTCGTCGTGCGGGACTTATTCGCAGAAAGCACCGCGTCATACTCGCGGAACTTGCTCTCCTCGCCGGTGGCATAGATGGTCTTGTTCTCGTGGTCGTAAAATATATATTCCCGGTTGTCGCGCTTATAACTGCTCAGCGCATCCGTCATCTGCGTCAAATCAAAGGTTGCGCAGATTACGCCGAGCTTCCGCTGGGTCTGCGCGTCGTAGAAAATACGCAGCATGCACATTACCGGATCCCTCGGCGGTGTCAGTATCCCGTCGCCGTTAAGCCAGACGACATAGCCGCCGCGCTTATCCTCCAGAATCGACAGCTTGCTCCGGAGCACATCCGGGTTTAAACGGAGGGTCGAGGAAGTCATGCTGTACGGCTCCTGTTTCGTCAGCCCCTCCAGATAGTCATACCGGATCAGGAACACCGAGGAAACCTCCTCAAACGGTGCCATCAACCGGGCGATAACGTCGTTGTTATCCACGAGCATGTCCTCGCTCTTCGGGGCAATGATCGACGTGTAATACTTCTTGGCAACGTCATTACCCGTCATGGCAAGCATGTACTCGTTTACGTTGTTGATCCGGGTCTGGACCGTCTTGGCGATGGTCTGCAGATCCGCCACCACCGCGGCCTCCTCATTGTCGACGATCTGATTCTGATAGATAAAGATAAAAAGGAAACCGATGGACAAAATATAGAGAATGGATGCCGCCGTGAACAGTCTGCGGAGCTTCTGCTTCAATGTGAACGAGCCAAACCCGCGCTTTCTCTTCTTCCCGGTCATTGCCGCGTCGGTCTCGATCTCCTCCCGCAGATCACCGGAAAATGTCTGCTGCTCCTCCCCGGAACTCTCTTCACTGTGAACGCCCCAAAGGGTAGCGTTTCCCGGCAAATGGGTATCGCCGGTTTCGGATACGGATTTCGGCAGGGCATTCCCTCTCCTGTGTTTTCGATTGTAGGAAGACTTTTTAGCCATGGTCCTGACGAATCCCTTTCTTCGGAACGATATCGTTCCCCATATATCACTATATCAAAAACAACCCCTTTTTTCAATCCGGGCCGTGCAACACGAAGCAGAACCGCTCCGACGGATCGGAGCGGCTCTGCTTTTATGCGCAATATAGGGTTGGCATCGTCGTGGCCCCGATCGCGTCGGCCGCCGGAAGGCCCGGTCGGCCAACGATCACACTGCATACACAGCGTAATTTCTCCCTCGAGGTTTGTGCGTATATTTGGAAAAATGTTACGATGATGGCAAATTATTTACTCAGTTCCGCGCCCATCTGTCGGCAGAACTCTTCCGGAGTGATGGAACCGAAGAACAGGTTGGTCAGAAGCCGCTGGTAGGTTTTCTTGTCATCCGAAACCATAAGCGTGTCAAACCACAGTGTGTAGGACGTCGCGTTGGAGGAAAACAGCGCGACCTTCTTTGTTATCGCCGGAATCCCGGAATCGTCATAATCGACCTTCCACGCCGGAACGCCGACGCCGGAGAGATACGAGTACTTGGAAACGCTGCGGGCAAGCTCAAAGGCAACCTCCACGGCCTTGTCCGGATGAAGCGTTGATCTCGCTACCATCAGCGTGTCCGCCGCACCGCCCAAATAATCGGTGATCCGCCCGTTTCCGTTCTCGAACACGGGAAGAGGAAAGCAGTCGAAGTCATCGGGATTTTCCACGTTTACGTATTGACCGCCGCGCTTCTCATAAAAGCCGCCGGCCAGCCAGGATCCGGTAATATAGATTGCCGATTGTCCTTCGTAAAATTTCGCAACGCACTGGTCGTTCGTAAGATTGACCGCGTCCGAATCCATATAGCCTTCGTCGATGATCGTCCTCAGTGCTTTCACCGCCGTGATGAAGTCCTCGCTGTTAAACGATCCCTCCTCACCGGTCAGCACCTTCCCAAGCCGTTCCGGCCCGACGGATTTGAGCGTCAGCCCGTCGGCAAGCATACCCAGAACCCAGGCGTCCCTGACGCTGTTTCCGATGGGGATATACCCTGCCGCCTTGAGCTTGGAGCAGCACTCCAAAAACTCATCATAGGTTGTCGGAACCTTCGTACCGGCCTCCTCAAAAGCCTTCTTATTATAAAACGCCAGCGATACCGGGGATACATAGGTGACACCGTACAGCTTACCGTCATAGGTACAGTTGACGAGCGCAGCCCGGGGAAGCTCCTCCGCGTATCGGTCGTAGTAACTGTCGATGGGCAGAACCTTTCCGCTGTCCACGAAACCCTTCGAAAAACCGCCGCCCCAGGTATAAAAAATATCCGGAAGTTCATCGCCGGCGATATTGATCTGCAGTTTCTCCTTGTACAGCTGGTTCTCGAACGTGGTCATTACCACTTCGCAGTCCGAATGCGACCGGTTATAATCCTCAATCGCACGAACAAACGGATCGTGAAATCCGTCTGTCTGCGTGGCAATGGTCCAGATCCGAATTCTGGTTTTCTCACTGCTGCCGGAGTCCTCTTTCGTAATACATCCGGCCAGCAGGCCTGCTGCAAGCACCGGTATCATCACCAATGCCAGCAGCTTCTTTACTCGTCCCACCGGAAACCTCTTGTTTCGACTCAAAGTATCAGCAAATAAAGTATCAGCTACAGTACGGTTTCCACCCGTCGGATTTGACGTCTTTTCCGACGGAATCGCACTATGGTGAAAACAGTATAAAAAAACACATCTTGAAAAGGAACGCATATTTTTTACCTGATTTAGCATTTTTTTTACCTCGGAAAATAAAAGTAAAGCCCCGCGCGGGAATGCGCAGGGCCTTTCGCTTCTGAAGCACGCGGGATTCGAACCCGCGACACCTTGATTAAAAGTCAAGTGCTCTACCGACTGAGCTAGTGCTCCATTCCGTTTCGTATTCAAAAGGATGAAACATCGCATTTTCCGAGGAGGAAATCCCCGAAAAAGCTTCCTCAAGATACGAAAAAATGCCCAGAACCGGAATCGAACCAGTGACACGCGGATTTTCAGTCCGCTGCTCTACCAACT
>JAGCVY010000073.1 GCA_017962105.1 Lachnospiraceae bacterium | reverse complement strand
TCTCCCATGATAAACTCCTGACAGGATCAAATCTCATCCCCGGCGACAGGCTTTTCCTCCGCCTCCGCCGGTTCCGTTCCCTCTGCCGCAATGCCTTCCTCCGCCGCTTCGGTTTCCTCTGCATTCTTGCGGAACACGAAAAGCTTGCTGAACACGTAATTGAGAATGATCACGATGATGCTGGTGATCGCCTTGGCCCAGAAGCCCTCATACACGATGTGCTTGCCGAACACCGTGACATCGAGCGGCTGCCTGAGACCGATCTTGACAAGCAAAGTCGGCAGGGTGATCTCGATGGCACCGGTCGCCAGTCTCGCTCCGATAAACTTGCCCATCTCGTAAAAGTACGCCTTCACCCCGACGGTCTTGCTTTCGAACACATACTTCTTATTGGTAAAGAAAGCAAACAAAACCGCCACGATCCACGCTACCGCGTTGGTGATCGCAAACTCGATTCCCTCTCCGCTTAAGTTGAAGGCCTTCTGCATCGCGAACGCCGTCACCCAGTTTACGAGCGTCGTCGCGACGCCGAAGATCAGATACATGATCACTTCGCGGTATTTCTGAAACAATTCCTTGATCTTATTCACACTGTCCTCCTGATAACGCAGAACGCATCTACATCCCGCGCGAGTCTTTCCCGATGAAAAACGGACCGTTGCAAACGGCCCGTTTCCTTCATTGGTTTTGATGAAACTCCGGTGTTCCGTGTCCCATCAGGAATACTTGCGTCCTCCCCAAAGATTTTTCTTCTTCAGTTCCAGGTACTCGTTGTAGGCTTTCTCCAGGATCTGCTTCTCGTTCGAAAACTTGAGCAGGTGGTAGGCCTCATGGTACTTATAAAACCCGGAATCCGCAAAATACTCCTCGGTCTGTGGTTTGCTGTAATAGCTGTCCGCCATCATCAAGTACCAGTGCACATCCTTCTTGACCATGCCCTGGGGCGTCTTGAAAGTGTACTGGCTCTTCCCGACGTATTTGACGATCTGCGCATCGGCTCCGCTCTCTTCTTTGACCTCCCGAGTCGCTGTCTCGGGAAACTCTTCGCCTTCTTCCACGGTTCCCTTGGGAAGCACCCATCCCTCATACTTGTGCTTATAATTCTTGTAAAGCAACAGGATCTTCCCTCTGAAAATAACAACACCACCACAGCTAGTAGCCTCAACCATAAGCAAGACCCCCTGTCTATCGGTGTATTACATTGGGTTCAGTATACGCCCATTGCCGTGGTTTTGCAAGTGTTATTCGGGATTTTCGTCTTTGGCCGGTATCTCCGCCTCATCGATCACACGCAGCTGTTCGCTCAGGCAGCGGATCGCCGGCATGTAGCACGTCTGAACTTTCTCGTTCCGTTTTTCGTAAAACCGGTTCCGCTCCTCGGGATCTGCGATCGTGATCCCGCGCGATACATCCGTATTGTGGCGCAGGTCCGCAAGCTTCACGCGGATCGCAAGCCGGTTGTTGGAGCGGCGGATCTTCTCGATGTACTCTGCATAGGAATCGTCGCGGTCGTGCCGGAGCAGAAGCAGCGCGTCCGTCACACGGTCGCCGAAGCGCTCGCGGAAGCCGCTCTCCGACATGTAATCCGGATGATCCTCCATCACGTCGTGAAGATACGCGACGATCTTCTCCTCCTCCGTGTCCACGAACGAGGCTACCGCCTGCGGATGCAGAAAATAAGGACGGTTCGCCTTGTCCTTCTGATCCCTGTGCGCATCCATCGCTATCGCTATCGCCTGATCCAGCAAGTCACTCATACCGTCCTTTCTCCTTTATGCTATTCCACACCGCGTCTCCAGTGTCCCTTCGTGTACTGCACTCCCGCGAGAGGCTCCGTCACCACGGCTCCCGACAGGGTATCCGAGAGTGTCCGCAGGATCAGGTCAAGCTCCCTGCGCGTCTCTCCGGAGCAGTTCACACGAACACCGTAAGGTCCCTTTTGCAACACCTCCGCCGCCACCGTCAGAAGCGACGTGACATGTGCATTATATAATACCGAATGGCAGTACCGGCACACGCTCTGCACCGGCATCTCCTTGCCCTCCATATCAGTCAGAATACCTGCTGCGTTCTGTCCGCAGCTGTCGCTGCCGAACACCGTTTTATGCGTACACTGTTCGGAAACCATCAGCGGGCAACGCTCATAGACCGTGATCCAGGATCCGGCAGCCATCTCCTCCGTGATCTCGCTGCGCCGCAGTTCCGAGGATACCGTGCCGTGCATGACGCCGTGTTCCCGGAGCCATGCTGCGGATTCTTCGTTCATCAGATAGAGCGTGGAGTCCGCCTGGATCACAAGCCCGGGCCGCCTGCTCTTCCACATCTCCGCCAAAGCAAGCTGGTCCGCCGTTCGAACCACGACACCGTCGATCATCGGATCCGCCAGCAGCCGCTCAACCTCCGCGAGCATCCTGGTCCTTCGCTCGCCCTTGCAGACGCGCGGCAGCACGATGCTCACCGACAGATGCTTTGCCGCTCCGAAGCCTCTCTCCGCGCGTAAAATGTGGAGACACGCCTCGTAGGCTCCTTCCATATCCACAAACAGATCCGTAACGACCTTACCGCGCACCGCCGACTCCGTCTGCTCC
>JAGCVY010000072.1 GCA_017962105.1 Lachnospiraceae bacterium | reverse complement strand
TCCACCTCTACGGGGACGCGGCGAAGGCCGCCGGCCAGCCCCCCGCACACTTCATGGCCCTCACCATGATCCGGGATGTCCTTCAAAACACCGGGATCACGGCGACGGTGGGCATCGGAACGAACCTGTACCTCGCCAAGATCGCCATGGATATCGTCGCCAAGAAAGCGCCGCCCGACAGGGACGGCGTCCGCATTGCAGCCCTCACGGAGGAGTCCTACCGGCGCCTTCTGTGGGACCACCGGCCCCTCACGGACTTCTGGCAGATCGGCCACGGCAAAGCGGCAAGGCTTGAGCGGAACTACATGTTCACCATGGGCGACGTGGCGGAGCGCTCCCAGTGGGACGAGGAGTGGTTTTACAAGACCTTCGGCATCGACGCGGAGATCCTGATCGACCACGCCTGGGGCATCGAGCCCGTCACCATGTACCACATCAAGCACTACAAGACCGACAGCCATTCCCTCTCCAACGGTCAGGTTCTCCCCCGTCCGTACAAGTACGACGAGGCCTGCATCGTCCTTCGGGAGATGATCGACATCCTCTGCTGCGACATGTACAAAAAAGGCCTTGCGTCGTCGCGGTTCACGTGGTGGATCAGCTACGACTACAAGAGCCTGGAGTATTTTCCGAACTACGACGGGCGGCTTTCCATCGACTGGTACGGGAGGCTTCACCCCGCCCACTCCACCGGGACCGTCCGGCTGTCCGCTCCCACCAACGTCGCGAAGGAAGTGACCGAGCGGATCATGCAGGATGTCGAAAAG
Source organism: Lachnospiraceae bacterium (assembly GCA_017962105.1). GTDB lineage: Bacteria > Bacillota > Clostridia > Lachnospirales > Lachnospiraceae > ISDg. The sequence continues at coordinate 37,232 of JAGCVY010000072.1, read as the reverse complement.
AAAAGCGACCACCGGATCCTTCTCCGGCGGCTCGGCGTCTGTGCCTGCGACGTCGCGGGCGACGACGGCATGTACCAGATGGATATGTTCACCGACTACGAGGCCCGGGATAAGGAGCGGCAGCTCCACGCGGCCCTCCTGGAGGTGCGTACCCGATACGGCGCCAACGCGCTTCTAAAGGGCCTCAACCTTTGGGAAGGCGCCACCACGAAGATGAGAAACGAACAGATCGGCGGACACCGGGCGTAGGGCGGCAGCGGCCACAGGCAGCGGCCGCAGGCGTCTCCGGCCCGCCGGACACGGAGGAATGACGATGAGTGAGAACGATACTGCGTCGGTCCCTTCCTCTTTCCGATACGCCAATGTCTTAAAGAAAGGAAAACCCGTGCACGACGGGACCGACCGATTTTCCGCGAAACACCCGCCCATGGACTTAACGAAACGGGCGAAGATTTTCAGTCCTTTTGACGCATTGAAGGGATTTAACGACGAGCTCGCGAAGGCGCAGGCGGAGGCCGCCGACGCTTTTCTCGAGGATACCGAGGATGCTGTGGACGCTCCGTAGCAGGCCGTAGAGAATGTGGCCGGCCGCAGAGGTAGCCGCAGAAAGACCCCCGCGGGCCACAGAATTAATCAGGAGAATTGCCATGTGTACACGATACGCTTTGGAGAAGGATCTCCCCGAGCTGAAGGAGATCATCGACGATGTCCTTCAGTCCCTGCTTCTCCAGAAGTTCATTGACTCCCACGCAAGGCCGATCATCATTGACGGTGAGGTGCGCCCCACGGACATCGTACCGGTGATCGCGCCGAACGCCAAGGGCCGCCGGAGCGTATATCCCATGCAGTGGGGATTTCTTGCAAAGGATAACAAGCGGACGCTTTTCAACGCCCGCGTTGAAACCGCAGGGGAAAAGCCGACCTTCCGGGACGCCTGGCAGTCCCACCGGTGCATCATCCCGGCCTCCTGCTACTTTGAGTGGCAGCACTTAAAGAGCCCTGACGGGCGGGAGCGGACCGGGGACAAGTATGCCATCCAGCCCGCCGGCTGCACCGTGACCTGGCTCTGCGGCCTGTACCGCATCGAGGACGGTTATCCGGTCTTTGTCGTACTGACAAAGGCACCCACCGTGGAACTCTCAAAGATCCACGACCGGATGCCTCTCATGCTGCCATCGGATAAGATTGAAGAATGGATCAACCCCTCCTCGGATCCCGAGGAGCTGCTCTCCTATGCTCTTTCCGACATGATCATCGAAAAGAGCGACGATTAAACGACCCGGCGGAACCGGGAGTTTCAGCGGAGCTGACCCTACAGTTCCAGCCGGAGCCTTCGAACTCCCACGGAGCGTCGGTCTTCATCCACTCCGTCTCCGTTGTAAACCAGCGCACATAATCCTCAATATCGCGCTCGGTCATATCCCGCAATTCTACCATGTTCTCCCCCTATCTGATTCCCATACGGCAAGAGCGCTGAAAGTCAACACAAGAACTGCAGCGATAACCATCACAACCGCTGTCAATACCGATATTTTCCGCTTCATAATCCTGTCCCCTACCTGAGTATTTTTTCAATTTCTTCCTGACTTGCCTCCGGAAGGATTTTCCGGAGGTGCTTAAGGATGCGGGCGTAGGATTCCTCCGGCGTGCGCTTGTACACTGCATCCGTGAACTTCCTTCCGAACATCTTCTCCGGCGTCGTGTACACGGCGACTCCCCAGCCGTAGGGCTCTCCGAAGCGGTCCATGCTGTAGCGGAAGTCCGCGGTGACGACATAGCACTGCTTTTGGAGACGCGCAAGGATCGTGTCGAATCCCTTGCGCCCGTTTCTGCCGTACCCGCCGATCTGCTTCAGGCTCTTCGACAGGATCGGCGCGTTGGCGTCCAAAACCTCATAGAAATCCATATCCTGCCGGGGCGCCAGCCCATCGTCATACCGGGCGTCGAAATCATATCCGTCCCGTCGGTAATTCGCAAAGTCGGGGAACCATTTTGCGCTGACGTACATCGCCTTGCCGCGAAGGAACTTTCCGTAGGCGCACTTGCTCTCGCGGATCACCGGCCCCTTCCACTCCCACGCGGGCCAGAAACCGTTATCGCCGTCGTCATACCAGCACCCGGGCGCGATGTGCTCCTCCAGGGAAAAGCCCTCGATCTCGTTGTCAAAGAACGGTACAAAGCCCATCTCGTCGATGAGCTGTATCATCTCCTCCTGCGACCCTATTGTAAAATCATCTGCGTATGTCATGCTTCACATCCTCTGTAACCGCACGGAAATCACTTCTTTCCGATGATCGTTCCCCGTTTGCCATTGACAAAGCACACCTCCGGATCCGACGGATTGTACTTCACCTCGACATTGAGGGGAAACACATCATAAAGCTGCTGCATTCCTTCGATCATCGCCAGATGGAGCTTGTCGTCAACCGCATACTCATAAACCGGGATCAGGTACGAATCCCCGGCCCCGACTCCGTTTGACCGATACATGACCTCCGGGTAGACATAATGTCCCTCCGCCGTTGCCGTGCACCTCTTTTTCACAATCCAAAGACTTCCGAAGGGCTTGTTGTAGATGAGGACGGCAGCAACAACAATGATACCAAGCACGATTCTCAGATCCATGATCTCCTCCCTCTCTTTCCCAACACAATCAATTCATTGTGATGCCTCAAGCATTCAGAAACGCTTCGATTTCCGCCGTGAGTTTCTCCACGGAGATACCGCAGTCCGCAAGGATCTGCTCCGCATCGTGTACCGCGTGGAACTCCTTGGATATTCCGTAGCAGCGGACCTTCATGTCACTGTCCCCATAGTAAGCGGCGATGTTCTGGCCGTATCCGCCCATGAGCTCACCATCCTCGATGGTGATGATCAGCCGATGATCCTTTTTGAGCGAATCAAGAAGTTCCCGGTCCACATCCTGAAGGAATCTCGGGTTGATGACCGTAATCTTCTTCCCGGTCTCTGCGAAAACCTTCTCGGCAACCGCCACAGCCTTCGGGAAGAGGACTCCCACCGCGACAATCGCTGCATCCGAGCCCCGTCTCTCCACCTGACTGCGAAGGACCGAGTAATCCGTCCGGTCCTCGATGCCGGAGGACGGCAGTGTCCCCGTAAAGCGGATTCCCGTCGGGTGCTTCCGCTGCGTCGTGGCATATCGGAACATCTGAACAAACTCTTCTTTGCTCACCGGCGCCAGATAAACCATGTTCGGAATATGGGCAAACATCTGAATATCGCAGATCGCAATGTGTGTATTGGAATCGGATCCGTAGATTCCCGGATTGGAAATCAGGAAGGTGGCCGGACTGCTGTTCAGGCACACATCGTGGGACATCTGGTCATAAACCCGCTGGAAGAACGGGGCAAATGTGGCAAACACCGCCGTGCCGCCGTTCCGGCTGATCCCCGCGGTCATGCCCACGGCATTTTCCTCCGCAATACCGACGTCGAGGAACTGCCCGCGCTTCACGTAGGGTTCCCTCTGCTCCGGACCGAAGCCAATTCCGCCCGGTGTCGCCGCGTTGAGCACAACCGCCTTCGGATTGGAATCCATGAGCTCCGTCAGGCATTTGTATACGATGTTCTCGCCACCGCCGCCCGGATACAACGGCGAACCGTCCTCCACGTGGAACGGACCCCCGCCGTGCCACTGCTCGCGGTTTTTCTCCGCATACGGCAGGCCTTTGCCCTTGACGGTATGAATGTGAAGCACTACCGGATGATCAATGCCCTTGATTCCCCGAAGCGCCTCCACGAGCTTCACTGCATCGTTGCCCTCTTCCAGATAGCGGTAATCCAGGCCCATGGCCCGGAAAATGTTGTCCTCCGCCATCCCGCCGGTCTCCCGGAGCCTCCGCAGCGTCTTGTACAATCCGCCGTGATTTTCCGCGATACTCTGGTCGTTATCGTTGACGACAATGATCAGGTTGCCCGTGTACTCGCCGGCGTAATCGAGAGCCTCCAGAGCCTCGCCGCCCGAGAGGGAACCGTCGCCGATCAGGGCGACGACATTTTCCGTGCCACCGGCAAGATCCCTTGCTTTCGCAAGGCCTAACGCCAACGAAACCGAAGTGGATGTGTGCCCGACGGTGAACATGTCATGCTCGCTCTCGAAGGGATTGGTGAATCCCGTCACATCCCCGAAATGAGCCTCGTCCGTGTAGGCTTCCCTCCGCCCCGTAAGGATCTTGTGCGGGTAGCACTGGTGGGAAACATCAAACACAATCTTGTCCTTCGGCGAATCGAAGACATAGTGAAACGCAACCGTAAACTCGACGATTCCGAGGTTCGGGCCGATATGCCCGCCCTTCTTGCTCACCCGGTTAATGACCGCTGCTCTCGTCTCATCAGCGAGGATCGGCAGCTCAGCCACAGTCAGTTTTTTCACGTCCTCCGGGCCGTTAATCTTCTCCAAATACATAAGTAAACCTCCTTACGATAGAACCTCGTTTATGATAATCAACTGCGATAATTCTATCATTCGGAGCAATTCCGAAACAATGGATTATCCCTTGAAAAAGATTGTGTATGTTGTCATTCTTGCGAATCTGCTTTCTTCCTGCTCTTCGTCTTCTTACTCTGCTCCGCCTTCGCTTCCCGCTCCGCCTTCTTGGCGCGGCGCTGCTCCCTGTTGTTTTTCTCGGAAGCCATGACCTCGACCACCGCGTCCGTAAAATCATCGTCCCACGTTCTTCCCGAAACCGCAGCGTCGTTCCAGGGACACAATTTTTCGTAGTCCGAGTCAAAGACGATCGTGTAAGGCGGGCCGCATCGGTCATTGACCGACATAAACAAGCGGCGGCCATCGGAGATCAGCCGCGCCGGCCACTCGACCTCCGGATCGTCCACATGGTCGTAAATCTCTTTCGTGATCTCGTACAGACTGCAGTTCACACCGGCGCCGAGCTGTGCGGTGTAACGCCCCGTCTCGGGATCATAGCAGCATTTCCAGCCGCTGCCTTCCTTGAATTCCATAGTTGTCCACCTCCCGGGAAATCTATGTAATACTCCCTTCCGGACGACGTCCTAGACAAGTTCTTTCTTTTGGTACCGGACTAAGGAAAGGATGATCAGCCCCGCAAAAAGGATCAGGCTGACGATCACACAGGCCGGCTTCAGTTCGGTGTTCGTGATCACCCCGCGGGAGTCCGCCAGCGTAAACACGGACAGGTATCGGAGCGCCTTGACCTGCTCTCCCATCTCCGAGATGACGCCCAGAATGTACATGGCAAACACCAGACCGATACTGATCCCGAGCATCTTCTTCGTCTTATGGGTAAACGTCGAGATGAACAGCCCGAGAGCAAAAAGCACAATGCCCGGGAAGAGCGGCGTGAGGCTCAACAGAAGAAGCTGTTTGTTGTCCGGCTGTTCCGAAATGTTCAGTGCCGCCACGTTGAAAATGCCGAGGATCGCAACCATCGACACAATGTAGATCACGGACACAAGTACCTTGTCCAGAACCACCCTCCGTCTCGTGATCGGAAGCGCCGCCAGATACTCGATGGTCTTCTCGCTCTCCTCCTTGAGGACGATGTTTGAGCCGAGAAGGCAGCTGTATATGCCGATGATGAGATACAGAAACGTGAAGCCCTCCGACTTCAGCCAGCCGTAGGCGGTATCCAGCCCCGCAAGATCCATGTTGAACGCCTTCAGCAGATCCGGCGGGAAGGCCTCCAGCATCTCATTCACCTTGTTGCCCTTCCCGTCGCTGACGATCGACGGATAGACCAGATAGATCAGAAGCAGGGTCACCAGCATGGTCCCGGTCCAGATGAGGAATCCCCGCAGATTGACCTTTAACTCACGCTTTACCATCTGCCTGCCCCTCCTCGTAGTAATGCATGAACATTTCCTCTAGCGTCGCCTCCTCGATGAGTATTTTTCGGATCCGGTAGTTCGACAGTTTCTTGATCAGTTCGTCATCCGGAAAATGATTCGCGAACCGGACGGTATCCTCCTCCCTCGAGAGCACCTTCACGCCGAGCTCCGCAACGAGAGCGTCGACCTCGTCGGAGCTGACCGTCACAAACGTCAGCTGCTTGTCGCTGATCTCGTCGACCTGACCGGCACGGATCAGTTCGCCGTTTCGAATGATACCCACCCGGTCGCAGACCTTCGAGACCTCGCTTAAGATATGCGTTGAGTAGAAGACGGTGTTACCCTTCTCCTTTTCCTCCCGCAGCAGCTCGTAGAAAACGTTCTGCATGATCGGGTCCAGCCCGCTCGTGGGCTCGTCCATAATGATCAGTTCGGGGTTGTGCATCAGCGCCAGAACGATTCCCACCTTCTTCAGGTTTCCGAGGGAAATGTCCTCGATGGGCCTTGTCTCATCGAGCTTTAAGCGGGAGACCAGCTCCTGCCGCTTCTCATGGATGCCGGCCGCCGACGGTACGTTTCGGTAGAAGTTCTCATGGTGATCGAAGATTCCCTTCACCGTGAGATCGTCGTACAGGAAGACCTCGCTTTGCAGGTAACCGATCCGGCTTTTCGCCTCCACGTCGTCCCGCGTCAGCTCCTTTCCGTGGAAAAGAACCGACCCCGCATCCTTGTTGATCAGGTTCATGATCGAGCGGATCGTCGTGGATTTGCCGGCGCCGTTTGGGCCGATAAAGCCGAAAATCTCCCCGCGGTTTAAGGAGAGCGAAAGGTTTTCAACGCCCTTCACCTTGCCGTAATACTTCGTCAGGTTTTTGATTTCCAAAATCGTTTCACTCATGGGAATTCAAGCCTCTTTTTATCATGCGCGAAGCCGGCTCAGCCGTAGGTTCTCAGGTTCAGGATAAGGGAGATGAAGAGCTTGATATCGTCAATCTCCGCCTGCACCTTGGCCATCTCCTTATCAACATCCACCTGCCCGATGGGAACATCCGCGTCAAATGCATTTTTCCCCGGCTCGTTGAACGCGAGCGCAACCCTGCTGCCGACCACGTTCATGGCGATGCTCTCATATTTTCCGGCCAATACTCCCAGGCGCTCCATGAACTGCGGGGTGATCAGGTAAAACGCGTCCTGCTGAATCGGCGAGTACACGTCGAAATCATTGTTGAACTGCATCGACTCAAGCTCAACCTTGGTTTCCTTCTCCTCCCTGCGGGAGAGGTCCCTGTGCTTAAACTTCCGGCCGAAGACCGAAACGGAGTTAACCAGCTTGTTCGGGAAATTAAACACGATCATTCTTCCCTCGAAGTACGTCGTGCTGCGGGAGCTGTCATCACTCTTGTCCACATCGTACGCCCTTACCTCCGCCATCTCGAAGGGCACGCCCTGGTAGGAAGCGCGGATATAGTCCTCAGAATAGAACGAATTGCCCGTTAAGCACAACCGGAAGTCCTTGACATTTTCCACGGAAAATCCCTGGTTGGGCTCATAGACCACGTTGTCGAAATTGTTGGCCAGCGGCTCGCGGACAAAGGCATCCTTGTACAGCGCCTTCATCTCCCGCTGGATCTTCTGGGATCTGCTGATCCCGTAGAAAATGATAATAATGCCGATCGGCGGCAGGAACAGAAAGAAAGCCCCGATCAAAACGATAAATATGGATTTGCTCGCCTGGGACCGCTTCTTCACCAGCTCGGTAAGGGCTTCATTGGACGCTCTGACTTGGGTGTTCATCTCGTTCATAACTCTTCTCCTTATCTCCGGATCACATCAGATCCAGTTGCAGCACGATTTCCTCGTCGTTCATCTCCCCGGTCTCCCGGAATCCCGCCTTATGGTACAGCCCGAGGGCTCCCGTATTGGTCTCCTTGGTGGAGAGGCGGATATTGTTTGCGCCGTGTTCCCGGAAATATTTGATAATCTCCTGAAGGGCCGCGGTTCCGTAGCCCTTCCCCTGCAGGCTCTCGTCGATCATGAACCTCCAGAGCCAATACCGGTCGTTCGGGTCCTCGTACTCCTCGTCAAATGCAAACATGGTAAACCCGACCATCTCCCCGTCCGCATAGATCGCAAAGGGCCGGGCAACCTCCGCGTTCTCCAGCGCCGCGCCCCAGGACGCTTCGTTGGAATCAATGTACTGCGCCTGAGACTCCGCAACCTTCAGCGCAAAGCACTGTTTCCGGTTTTCGTCGGACAATTCCACAAGCTCAATTCTCATAGCCGTTTCCCCCTTCTTCAGCTCACTTTCCCCGGCCGCAAAACCCGGCCGACGTAAACTGATTTTACTCATTATACCATAAAACGGTACTTTGTCACTCAAAAAAGTAAAAAACAGTGATGTTTCATCAGAAAATAAGCGAATGCCCCGCCTTAGCGAAGCATCCGCCTTATCGTTTTCTTATTCTGTCGGACCTCAATCCCTCACAGAAGCTGTTGTTATTTGATCCGGTTCTCTCACTTCCGGGAACCGTTTTTCGCCAGATACACGATCAACGTGATGATCCACAGCACCGCTGCCGCGATCGCTAAAGCGATCGCCACCTTCGGCATCGTCTTCTTGGCCGTCACCAGAAGGTCAAGGCCGGTTACCGCAAGGTATGCCAGAAGTCCGGTGGCTGCCGCAACCAAGGTGCAGAGGCAGGACAGGCAGACAAGGATCTTAAGAAGCGTTATTTTCATGTTTTCTTTCTCCTTTTGGGTTGGATGATATTACGCGCTTATTGGTGCATCAGATCAAACAACATGGTGCATCAGATCAAACAACAGCTGTTGATGCACGTTGGCATCGCCTTTTTTAATGTACCTGATGTCCTCCCCTCCGCCCAGGGCCAGTGCCGGAACGAAGAAGAACACTTCTTCGTGAGTCAGCGGTCCGAGGGTGTCCAAAGCCTCATTGTACAGGCTCTCCCGAAGCACGCCCTCCTTGATATCCTCCTCGATGATATAGTTCTCGAAGAACTCCTGATACGAATACGTGCACACGTCGATCCTGCGATAATGAATGTTCAAAAGGGAGATATCATTTTCCGTCTCATCCAGTCTCCGGAAATAAAAGATGTCGCCGAAGGCCGTCACCATGATCGGGATCTTGTTGAAATCCTGTCCGCCGAGCCAGGTGTATAAGCTGCCCATGTAATCCCTGGGGTCGACGACCTTCAGGAGGCCGTTGCCGTAATCCCCGACTCCGTAATTCTCCCATAGATACAATATCTCCGGCGGGCGCATCTGACGGCCGAAATTCAACAGGGTCTCGTCGGGCTTCGTCAAATCCTCGCCGGGTGCATAAATCTCCAGAAAACGTGTGATCATCTCAGGTTCCATTTTCTCTCTCCTTCTCTTTTATATCATGCGTTTCGGCGGTGCCAAACGGCACTGACACTTCGCGCAGATGGTTACCTGCGGAAGGTTCTCGTGCCCGCATTCAGGGCATACATTCCTTATGTAGCCGTGGCATTGTGCGCACACCGTCGTTCCGGGTTCGTTCTCATACCCGCACTCACAGTACTTAATCTCCGGAAAATACCTCCCGTCCCTTCGCCGTAGCAGCGCTCCGCACTGTATGCACCGGATGGTTCCCGGCGGGTTTTCAAACCAGCAGGAATGGCATTTCGTCTCGCCGAACGGAACGCTGTTGCCCGCATTGATCTGCTCCGTCAGCTCGGCCCGGCGCTGCTCCGCCTCCCTGTCCAACTCCTCGCGCTTTCTGTCGTTCTCGGCGACCTTGCGGATACCTGCCGCAGCTTTTTTTACCACCAGTTCTATTTCTTTTGTGTCTATATTGCTTTCGCCGTCAAAATGGAATACAAGCCCCCTTTCGGGTTTGCATCCGCAATACGGGCACTCCTGGGCCGTGACCGGGATCGGCTGTCTGCAGCCGCTGCAATAGGTAGTTCTCGTTACCGGCGTATTTGTGTTCGCCATGCAATCCGGCAGTTCAACCATAGACAGTATACTGTCTTTCCTTTTTATACTGCATATTTGCTCCTCCCCTCTAAGCCAACAGGCTATTTGGCCTATTATACCATAGAACAATCCCTCCTGTCACTCGGAAAACTGAGATATGACCGATTCCTGTACATATTTCTCATACCTGCACTGCTCGTAAACTTTCTTCCCGAGCAGTGTGATTGCCTGTTTCGGACAAGTGCTGATGCACCGGTAGCACATAGCGCACGTTCCGAGGCTGACTGCCTTTCCGTTTTCGATGCGCAGATTTCCCATCGGGCAGTTCGCGGCGCAACGTCCGCACCCGACACAGGAATCGCTGATCTTCAGTTTTTTACTGTAGCCGGTCGTTTTCCCATAGAACCAAAGTCTTTGCCCGAACAGTCCCGCCAGGTGAGCCGGGAAGCTTAGCCCTTCTTTCGGGTAGTTTCCTCTTTCTTTGATAGCTGCTACTGTTCTTTCGATTTTCGCGTCTGCTTCCCGGATGATTCTCTGATTTTCTTCTAACGATTTCTTCAGCATTTTACTGTCACAGACCGCATCCGGCATACGGATTTGCATCCCGCCGACGATCACGGCGCCGTACTTCTTCAAAACACGTGCCAGACATCCCGTTCCGTCACCGGAAAATGCCCCCATGGTGGTAATCAGGAAAACTCTTTTTCCTTTCCAGAGTTCCGCATTCCTTTTGACAAAGTCTTTCACCATATACGGAACGTTTGAAAACTGCGTCGGGTACGCCAGTACAACTTCCTCGCTGTAATGAATGGCTTCGACTGCTTCCTTCCCCTCAATCGGGATGCACCCTGTTGCTTCATCAAGCCCTGCAAGAAACTTTTCAATGCAGTGCTTTGTATTTCCGGTACCACTTAGATATACTCCTGTCATTTCCGCCTCCTCACACATTTACCAAGCAGAGAATCTGCTCGACTTCCTCGCTAAGATGATCCGTATCCACCGCGCCTTTGATTGTAATGATGGAAGCAAGCCCGTGGACCAAAGCCCACAGGGCGAGTACCGCCTTGTCTCCCTTCTCCCCGATTGACTGCTGCGCGATGGATTTAAACAGCATAAACGGAGGATAGGTTTCCGTTTCGATATCATCCCTTGAGAACAGAAACCGATAATACAGAGGGTTCTCATAGAAGAACAATACGTAACTTTTCCCCAGCTCAAGCAGCATCCGTTCCGGCTTCGCGCAGCGGTCCGCCGTCTCCCGAAGCATCACGTAAAACCGGTCTGTGATATATTCTCTTACGGCAGTCAGAAACGCTTCCTTGTTTTTGAAATGCGCATACGGAGCCGCCGGACTGACACCGACCGAGTCCGCCAGTTTGCGCATGGAAAGGCTCTCTGTCCCGTACCGGTTAATGTATATAAGCCCTTTCTCAATCAATTCCTCTTTTAGATTTCCGTGATGATAAGTATCCGTTTTCATATCGACTCCTTCCAACATCTTAACGCCGTTTAGATTATACGCGACAATCTAAACAGTGTCAAGATGAATCATAAAAAAAGAAGAGTCGATTCTACGATCGGCTCTCCCACTTTGCCCCGATGGGTCACACCGCTTTCCGATTTTCACCCTTCCCGCAAACTCCTCGGAAAGCTTATCGATGATCGGAGCCATCATTTTACACGGACCGCACCAGTCAGCATAAAAATCTACCAGAACGGGAATGTCGCTCTCAAGAACCTCCTGATCGAATTCCTCACTGCGGAATCTAAGTGCCATACAACCACTCCTTTTCTTTCAGAAACCTATCCCGCCGGATCAGACACCGACTTTTCTGACATATAACTCAAATGTTCCGTCTCCGTTATCCTCGAGTCCGAGAATCTCGTGTCCCTCCTCCTTAAGGCTTCGCGGAACATTCTTAATCGGCTCACCGTCATTGATGTGAATCTGCAGGATCTGACCGTCATCCAGTTCATCCAGAGCCACTTTTGCCTTTACAAAGGTGATCGGGCATTTCACGTCTGTAATATCAACCTTGTCCGTCACTACATAATCTGCCATTGTCAATCTCCTATTCTTCCGCCGAATCTTCTCCGCGGATTTCTAACTCTTCTTTACGTACGGTTTTCCCATCTTCAGACGACTCAATATGAAACGCATTCAGAACCGGTTTCTCTTCCATGAGAGACAGGATCAGGTAACTTGCCCTGCTGTCATTAGCAAGACGCTTGTCCTCCTCGGAAGGTCTTGACGGGGACTCCGGATGTGAATGCCAGTTTCCCAAAGGCTTCAGTCCGTTGGTCCGCATATCTTTGATCGCCGCAAGCTGCTCTCTCGGATCGATTGAAAAATGCTCGTTCGTATGATCGATATTCGTCAGAAGATAAACCTTCTCGATAACACGGACTCCATTTTCCGTATCATGCCCTGCAATCAGACCGCAAGCCTCGTTCGGACGCTCCGCAAGCGCGTGTTCGTAAATCCGGTCAAAATCCGCCTGTTTGATCGTAATCAGCATACTCACTCTCCATGCACTTATAATTTCAGATCACATGCCGCCTGCTCGTAGTCGATCAGTTCCGTGATCGTAGGGGTATCGGAGCAGACCGCACAACCTTTTCCTCTTGCCGGCAGTTTAATCTTGTGAAACTCCATCTTGAGCGCGTCATAGGTGAGAAGATACCCGACTAACAGGTCACCCACACCGGTCAGGTACTTCACGGCTTCCATCGCCTGAAGGGAACCGATCACGCCTCCCATCGCTCCGATAACACCGGCCTGCTTACACGTCGGCACCGCATCCTTCGGGGGCGGGTTTTTGAAGATACACCGGTAACAGGGACTTTCTCCCGGAATTATGGTTGTGAGCTGTCCCTTAAAACGAATAATTCCCGCGTGACTGAAGGGTTTTCCCGTCATAACACAGGCATCGTTAATCAGGAACTTCGCTGGAAAATTGTCGGTACCGTCCAGAATGAAATCGTAATCCTTGATCAGATCCAGAATATTCTCACTGCTGACAAACTCATGATACGTATTTACAGTGATATCCGGATTGATTGCCCGCATGGTTTCCGCTGCAGAGTCAACCTTATTCTTTCCGATATCGGGAGTAGTATGGATAATCTGACGTTGAAGGTTAGAGAGATCAACGACATCCGCATCTGCAATTCCGATGGTCCCAACCCCGGCTGCTGCAAGATACATGGCTGCCGGTGCACCGAGTCCTCCTGCACCGATAATCAGCACTTTGGAGTTCAACAGTTTCTTCTGTCCCTTTACGCCGATCTCTTTTAAAATGATGTGTCTGGAATATCGTTCCAACTGTTCATTCGTAAACGCCATTATCTTCCGCCTCCCATAAAGTACAAAAACTCAACGACATCGCCTTCCTTCAGAATAAGCGATTCAAAGGAATCCGAATTGACAAATTCCTCGTTCACGGAAACCGTAACATACTCCGGAGTCTCAACGTTTTCCAAAACGATCAGTTCCGCTATGCTCAGTCCATCCGCTACTTCCTTTTGTTCTCCTGCAACTGTAATCTTCATGTCTTATGTCTCCCTGTTCTATATCTTTTTTCAGCGCTAAATGATGTAATACCATTCTTCGCTCTGTTCGAGTTCCTCGCGCCTTCTTTCATTTCCGGTTGTCTTGTATTCCATCTCCAGATTCTTCATACTTACCCTTGTATTCGCATCAATGGATTTTGTAATAAATGCGTTTCCGCCGATAACAGTATTTTCACCGATTACCGTATCACCGCCTAAGATGGAAGCTCCCGCATAGATGGTAACATTGTCGCAGATTGTAGGATGCCGTTTTTTTCCGGCAAGTTTCTGCCCGCCTCTTGTGGAGAGGGCTCCGAGAGTCACGCCCTGATATATCTTCACATTCTTACCGATCACGGATGTTTCTCCGATTACAATACCCGTTCCATGATCGATAAAGAAACTCCTGTCGATGGTTGCACCGGGATGTATATCGATTCCTGTTTTGGAATGAGCGTACTCCGTCATAAGCCGGGGCAGAACCGGAACTCTTTCCAGATACAGCTCATGCGCAATTCGATAGATTGTGATTGCTGTAAGCCCCGGATACGCAAAGATGATTTCCTCAAAGCACCCGGCAGCCGGATCACCCTCGTAAAATGCCTTGAGATCCGTTTCGAGAAATTCCCGTATTATCGGTACTCTTCTGAAAAAAGCCTTGCATATGCGGTAACTCTCAAGAGTTCTCTCCTCCTCAGTCATCATACCTCGGAGTTTGCAATAATCCAGTGCAAGAAAAACCTGCTGGTGCAGATGATAAAACACATCCTCTATAATCACCGCAAGATTGCTATGGGGATTATAGGTCTTATATGCACGCTCCCGATAAAAACCGGGATAGATGATTGCGAACAGATTTTCAATCAACTCATATACCGCGGCTTTGTCCGGTTTGTTGAAAACAGAAATCTCATCAATAATCTTTCCGCCCTCAAAATCGTCAAAAATTGTATTGACGATATCGTTTATCTCTTCTTTTCGGATAATATCCTTCATGTCATTCCTCTGCTAAGGGGTTGTTCCGCTTCGAAATCCCGATCTTCCCGAAGAAACGCCGGTGCATTTTCCGGCGATTCACTCTCCGTCAGATCGGGATCCTACGCGGATAAATCGTTAAGCAAACGTCTTCAATACTTTAACAAGCGCATCGATATCATCCGGCGAATTGTAAAGCGCGATGGTCGGTCGCACAGAACCTTCATACCCGAAACGACGCAATACCGGCTGAGCGCAGTGATGCCCCGTCCGAACTGCAATTCCATAACTGTCAAGCCGCTTACCGACCTCATCGTCAGAATAGCCATCCAGCTTGAAGGAAAGTGCTGAAGACTTATTCAATGCCGTACCGATCAGATGAAGCCCCTTAACGCTCTTCATTTCTTTCATTGCGTACTGCAACAGCTCATGCTCCCATCGGTATACGCAAGGCATTCCGATTTCCGTGAGATAAGTGAGAGCAGCACCGAGCCCGACGGCATCCGCAATACTTCCCGTTCCTGCCTCAAACTTGTTCGGGATTGGGTTGTATATTGTTCGCTCAAACGTCACATCAGCGATCATGTTCCCGCCTCCGTGATAAGGTCTTGCAACCTCCAGCAATTCTTTCTTCCCGTATACCGCACCAATCCCTGTCGGTGCAAAGATCTTATGCCCGGAAAACACGAAGAAATCCGCATCCAGAGCACTCACACTGATCGGAATATGGGCAACCGACTGAGCTCCGTCAATCAGTATCCTTACGCCGTGCCGATGCGCAATGGCAATCAGTTCCGCCACAGGCGTCACCGTTCCCAAAACGTTAGATACATGTGTACAGGCAACGAACTTTGTCTTCTTCGTAAAGAGTTTTTCGTACTCGTGCAGCAGAAGCTGACCGGTCTCATCACACGGAATCACCTTGATCACCGCACCTGTTTCCTGAGCGATCAGCTGCCATGGCACAATATTGGCGTGATGCTCCAGGATGGAAACGATAATCTCGTCACCGGGTTGAAGCGTCGGTTTCACGTACGCGTTTGCCACCAGATTAATGCCTTCTGTGGTTCCTCTGACAAAAATGATTTCCTCCGAGCTGGGTGCTCCGATGAAGTCACGGACGATATCTCTTGCGCCTTCATAAGCGTCCGTCGATCTGGCTGCAAGGGTATGAGCTCCACGATGAACATTGGAATTCTCATGCTCATAATAGTATTTCAGCCTGTCGATAACTGCCTGCGGACGCTGTGTCGTCGCGCCGTTGTCAAGCCAGACCAGCGGGTGTCCGTTAATCTGTTCTGAAAGGATCGGAAAATCCCCTCGGATCTGCGCCAGTGTTTTGCTCCCGATCCGAATTGAATCGTTCCGGGAAGAGTCGCTTGCGCTTCCTCCTCCGTCCCGGTTAACCGCATCTCCTCCGAGGGATGTCGGTGCATCGATCTTTCTTCCGCTTTCTTCCGCTTGAGAACGGGACAGAACGACAGGCGCATACGAAGTGTTGTTCGCAGTCGATACTTCGGGGATATCTCCTCCGCCCGGCAGAAAAACGCTGTCCGGTTCACTGACTGCTTCCACCGTACTCAAAAACGGATCCGAACTGTTTCCGCCATATGCAAAGGGATGCTCCCAATCAAACTCGCGAGATGCATTTACCTCAGGAACAGCTGTGTTCGGAGTTTCCGGCGCTGTAAAGATGCCCTCTGTCAGGTCCGGGAACAGTTCATTCGCCAGTTCGGTGAGTTCCGACGCACTTGGCACTCCTGCCAACTGTTCAATCGTAGTCATAGTATTCACCTACCTCCACGTCTTCCAAAACCGCAATGGCATCATCAGCAAGAATGGCAGCCGAGCAGTACAGAGACAGCAGGTAAGAAGCAACTCCCTTGTCATCGATTCCACGGAAACGTACGGAAAGGCCTCTGGAATGTTCATTCTTTAATCCAGCCTGGAACAATCCGATCACACCGCGTTTTGCCTCACCTGTACGAATCAGCAGGATGTTGGTCTTACCGCTCTGTGAAGTCGGGTTCTTTAAACCGTCTACCAGCAATTTGTCCGTCGGTACAATCGGAATGCCTCTCCATGTAAGGAACGTACCACCCGCAATATTAACCACAACCGGCGGAACTCCGCGTCTCGTGCATTCTCTCTCGAATGCGGCAATCGCTCTCGGATGCGCAAGGAAGAAGGACGGCTCCTTCCATACCTTCGAGATCAGCTCATCAAGATCGTCCGGCGTCGGAGCACCGTTTCTCGTTTGAATTCTCTGGGAATCCGCGATGTTCTTTAAAAGACCGTAATCGTCGTTGTTGATCAACTGGCTTTCCTGACGTTCTCTGAGAGATTCGATGGCCAGCCCGAGCTGCTCCTGAACCTGATCATACGGAACACTGTATACATCCTCAATGGCGGTATTCACATTGATGATTGTAGAGATCGAATTCAGTCTGTACTCTCTCGGTTCAGTTTCATACTCCACATATCCGTCCGGAATAATATCGGACTTCTTGGTCTGGCTGCAGAGCACGTCCAGCGGAGTCTCTCCCTCCACAACTTTGTTTACACGGAAGATACCCGTTTCCAATCCCTTGAACTCAAGGAATTTTGTCAACCACTTCGGTGTCAGTGCACCATACTGGGGCTTGGTCTTTGTGACATTGGCGAGATTATATGCTGCGGCTGCGCCGAGTGCATTTATCCCTGTTTTTTCAGTTTCTTTGGCCATTGGCTTCACTCCTTTTCTTTTTTTGACATTTATCTGGTACTCTTTCGAGTCATGTCACGTTTTGATGTTAAACAGATTTCTTACAGTCGACCGCTTTCTATGGAGAAAACGATATCCTTCATTGCATTCACTCCGCCTTTCAGGTTATAGAGAGGGCCCTGATACCCCGCTTCCCGAAGCGTATTTATCGCAAGGATGCTCCTCTTTCCCTCCCTGCAGATAATTATTGTATCCACATCCGGATTCAACTCCTTCTTTCGCCTTGCGAGCTGGCCGATCGGTATCGGTATCGCTCCCAGAAAATACTGCAGCGCCCTTTCGTGAGGTTCTCTGACATCGATGATAGTCATGGGATCTTGATTTTCAATGCGATGCGCCAGTTCTTCCGGCGTTAATCCTTCAATCGGTGTTTCCTCATCATTCTCCTTCAATCCGCAAAGTTCTTCGTAATCGAAATCACTTACCTCGCTGATGACCGGATTGTCCCCGCAAAGCGGACAGGAGCAATTATGATGGATTTTTCGAATACCGGAATGCAGTCCGAGTGTATCTACAGTGAGAAGCCTGCCGCTCAGATGCTCGCCGATTCCCATGATCAGTTTCAATGCCTCACTTGTCTGAAGGCTTCCGACAATTCCCGCCAGGGGACTGATGGTCCCTCCCTCCGCACAAGTCGGAACCAGCCCGGGTGAAGGAGGTGCCGGAAAAACACACCGAAGACACGGCCCATCCCGATATCCGAAGACAGTGACAATACCCTCAAATTGATAGATAGCACCGTATACCACCGGAATTCCGTTTAATATACATGCATCGTTAAGGATATATCGAGCCGGATAGTTGTCTGTACAATCTATCACAAGATCAAACCCCTCGATCAACTCTTCTGCATTTTCGGCATCCAGTTTTTTATTTTCCGCGATAACCTCAATATTGCGGTCAATGTTACGAACCGTATCCTTTGCAGACGCTGCCTTGGGCCTCTTTACATCACGGAGGCTGTGTATCACCTGACTTTGCAGATTCCCGACTGACACCTCATCAAAGTCAATGATCTTGATCGTTCCCACTCCTGCAGCAGCCAGATACTGTATCACTGCAGAACCAAGGGCTCCCGCGCCGACTACAACGACCTTGGCTGCGCGAATTCTTTTCTGCCCCTTAACACCGATTTCCCGCAGCAGCAAATGTTTGTTGAACCGCTCAATATCACGGTCGTCGAAGTTAACTGCCTTTCTTCTTTCCTCCGAAATCAAGCTGTCCTCTGGAGCTCCTCCGGCAATCAGCGGAAGGAGCTGTAATGTTGCACCTTCCGGGATTCTTGTCTTAAGGCGTTCAGCCTCCTCCGTCACATCACTGTCGTTCAGAAAAATCCTTATGAACTCGCGCAATTGCCCCGATTCGTCATACAAACCTTTTTTTGCTTCCGGATACTTCCGGATCAGATTTGCAAGCACTTCATTGATTGTATCGCCCTGTATCTCCTCCTCGACAGTATGTCCGAAGAAATACCGCAATGTTGCGGAAATGATCACCTTCATCGTTTTGTCTTCACTCCTTCTTCTGCGCTTCCGCGAATAATTCAGTCGGCTTTTCGTCTGCCGATCGTTTCATCCAAAACCGTATATTTCCCGCAGTTCCGCCGTACACCGGGAGAATCCCGTAGACAATTCCGGGGATCATCCAGTTTCCGTCTTCTTCGGACGGAACCGCCGGCTTATCCGGATGAGAATGAAAAATTCCCGATATCAAGACTCCTTTTCTTCGGTATTCCGTCTCCGCTCTGATCAGATCACGTGGACTGATGAGATATGCTTTCCTCGCTGTCTCGCTTTCCTTCCGGTTGATAATCCCAACCGCACTGCCTAAGAGAACTCTCTCGTCGGAGTTCTGTTCCTCACTAAACAAAAGCCCGCATCCTTCGTTTGGATACATCAATTCAGAATGGATTCGGATCCTCTGCAAACACTCCGAAGTAATCTGAATCGTACTCATCGGCCTGCTCCTTCTATCGCGGCTCTGAAATCCGCGATCAAATCCTCGACATCCTCAATCCCGACGCTCACACGAACCGTATCCTCATAAACCCCTGCGGCTTCCCGTGTTTTGCTGTCCAGCTTTCGATACAACGTAGATGCAGGATGGATCACAAGAGTCCGGATATCGCCGATATTGCTCGCGATGAGGGCATATCGCAGCTTATTGATCACGGAAAATGCCCTCTCCTTCGTTCCTGCCCGGAATGTCAGGATGCCTCCTCCCCGTCCATCGAAATACGTTTTCGCCTTAGCGTGACACGGATGATCCGGAAGCGTCAGATAGTTTACGCTGATCCCCTCTATTCCGGCGAGCGCGTGTGCAAGTCTGTCGGCGTTCGAACAGATCCGTTCCATGCGAATTGCCAACGTGTCCAAACCGATGCTCGAGAGGTACGCATTCATTGGTGCCATACATGCCCCCATGTTTTCCCAGAGATCGGTTCGAAGGCGAATGAGAAGGGCCATTTTCCCATACCGTTCATATCCCCGAAGCGCCGTATGGACGGAAATGTTCCATGCGAACTTCCCCCCGTCCACGATCACTCCGCCAATCGAGTTTCCCCCGCCGTTGATGTACTTTGACGTGGAATGGATCACCACATCCGCGCCGAGTGAAAGCGGCCGGGCCAGGTACGGAGTTACCGTGGTTGCATCCACAAAGAGGGGAATACCCTTCGCGTGTGCCGCCTCGGAGATCTCCGAAATGTTCAACACTTCAAGTGACGGATTTGAGACAAATTCTCCGAAGACCACTTTCGTCCTGTCCGTGGTAAGAGTGTTCACCGCAGCGGCATCCAGTTTTTCCGCAAAGACAGTGTGGATACCCAGTTTTTCGAGATCATGAAGCAGATCAACTGTTCCACCGTACAAACCGCTCCCCGCTATAATTTCGTCTCCGCTTTCACAGACCGCGAGGAGTGCGGAAGAAATTGCCGCCATCCCGCTGCTGCAGCTGATTGCGCCGCTTCCGCCTTCCAACTCATTGATCCGTCCTTCGAAGGAAGACAATGTGGGATTACCGATCCTCGTGTAGGCATATCCGGGGTTCTTATGGGCAAAAACTCTTTCAAGGGCCTCCATACTCTCATATCGAAACGCAGAAACCTGATGAACCGGCGGGAGGATTGCCCTGTCCCCATAGGCGGATACTGCCTTTCCGTGTAAAAGTTTTGTTCCGAAATTACAATCTGTCTCCATGTCTTTCATGCCCTCCGTTTATTGTTCCGGGCAGAAAAAAGCCCGGGAACTGGTTGTTTCCGTTCCCGGGCAAATGGCTTCAGAGTCATCTGTTCTTGTTTGCTCAAGAGAGGCGCGAACGCAGACATTCAAACGCCCCAGCCATAGTATATGCCCGGGTGTACCGCATTCGCCAACACATGTTGCGTTTTGAAGCTGTCTGCTGCTCAAACATTTCGCCGTCTCCTTTACAATTTGGTGCGATTATAGCACCATTGACCTACTATGTCAATAGGTATTTATTACACTTTCAAAGATGGGATTTTCCCGAACGATCAGACGCTCGTTTTCCTGTCCCTATATGAACAGGCTGATGTCCGAAGTCTCGCCGGCACCGATGAATGTAGCTACTCCGCCGAGTTCAACGCCGTCAATCAACTCCTCCCTTCGGATTCCCATTACATCCATACTCATCTGACATGCAACCAGACGGACACCATGATCGATCGCGTCCTGCATCAGTTCTTCCAGCGAAGAGATTCCTTTGCTCTTCATTATGCCGCGTATCATTTTGCTCCCGGCACCACACATATTCATGCGTGACAGTCCTAGTTTTTTGCTGCCTCTGGGCATCATAAACCCGAACATCTTCTCTATAAAACTCTTCTTTACTTTGACCCGGTTTGCTTTTCGTAAAATGTTCAGTCCCCAGAACGTGAAAAACATTGTCACATTTCGTCCCAGACTGGCGGCTCCGTTTGCAATGATGAATGCAGCGATCGTTTTATCAAGATCACCGCTGAATACAATAAAAGTTTTATCTTCTCCAAGTTGGACGTGTTTCCCGCCCAGAGTACCATTTTCCGCATTAAAGCCGGGATCTCCGTTCAAACCTCCGTTTCCTTCCGCTCTGCTTTTCTTCTGAATCCTTGCCGTGATCACTCCGTTATCTGCAGCCAAAGAAAGCAGCTTATTGCCGGTTCTCTGCGTCCAGACCTTAATATCCGAGTAAAAAGCATCTTCTGTCGTTTCAACTCTCACTATGCTGTTCTCAGGGAGACTGCGCAGTGTATCAGCCACTTTCACAATCGGGCCCGGGCATCGCAATGCTTTCGCATTTATAAAGACTTCCTTTTCCTCTTTACTGCTGTCTTTATTCTCTTCCGGCTTTCTGTACGCATTGTACCCCCCGACCAGGTTGTAAACCTCATATCCTCTGTCTGCCAGTATTTCAGCCACCTCCTCACTGAAACTGCCTTCACGGCAGAATACACACACCGGCTTATCCTTCGGTATATCATCGATCCCTTTCGGGAAACTACTGAACGGAAGGTTAACAGCTCCCTCTATTCCACTGACGATTAACTCATCCGGCTCTCTCAGATCCACCAGTGTTACCCCTGCGTAGTCCAAACCGGAAAATTCCTCAGCCGAAATGTTTTTATATGTGACCTCTTCCATACATGTATCCCTTTCCAAATGCGATTATAGTATTGGGAACTATAATAACTGCACTTACCTACTATGTCAATAGGTATATTGAGATGTAAAGAGGCGCCGTTACACATGATAGTGTCGGACGGCGCCGCTTCCTCCATTTCGTTATAGTTCGTATCTTTGCTTACTCGCAGGCGATATACACATCCATGCTCTCGCCGTCTGTCTCAAAACAGGGGATGACTCCTTCATACGCCTGCCTCAGGCCGTTGGTCCTCATGAAATCCCCCAGGGTATGATACGCGCCCGGGATCGTAACAAACGGATTGTCAAAGGGTCTGTCGATATGGATCGCAGCGTACTTATATTTTCCGTCTTCCTTTACATACACCAAACAGTCCGTATGTCCGTTCTTTCCATAGCACAGATCAGCAATAACTTCCGGGTCTTTCGTCGGGTGAAGCGCGGAATAGATTTCTTTTATCGCCAGACCCAAAGACGCCAGAAGCAGCAAACTCAAAAGTAGTATTGTAATCTTTTTCCCCATATGCCTCCCGGAAACCGAAACAGCCTGTCGGCCGCACCGTCTGATCTACTTTAACTTCATGACAAGGCCATACAGTAACGGGATGTCTATGTAATCTTCCGTTATTTCCTGCCCGCGTTTCTCGATGCTGATGATCTCAAAATCGGAACCAAAAAAGTCCCTTAGTCTTTGTTCTGAAAATGCCACTCCCGTATTTCTTTTTGCATAAAACTCCAGATCATCAAGTTCTTCGGCTCCACCTTCATCAGCCGAAAAACATAACAATACAAAGTTTCCGTTTTCTTTCAGAAGCCCCTTAAGCAGTTCTCTGTACTGCAGTCTTCTGTGTGGTGCCAGATGATGAAACATTCCGCTGTCAAGTACAAGGTCATACTTTCGGTCTTCAAAATCAACCGCCAGAAAATCGCTGCAAATAAACCGCACATTTTTCAAATCTTCCGTTTTATCCTTCGCATTACGGATTGCAATGTCAGAAGAATCTATGGCTGTTACATCAATTCCTCTTTTCGCCAGAAAGATTGCATTTCTGCCCTCTCCGCATCCGAATTCCACGGCATCCCTGATACTGTGCTCATATCCTGCTGCACCTGACAGTTATCTGCCGTTTAAAAAATCTTCCAATCCGGATGACACCATCCGGTCACGAAATCCATAAGATTAAGAATCTTATTTTCTTGATCCTCTGTCTCCATCTCGCTTTTTATTGCCTGCAGCAGCTCAAGCATGTGGTCCCGGCTCATCCCGAGGGCCTTGTATTTATGTGCGATTTCCGCCAGATCAAAGTTGTCGATACAGTTCAAATCCACTTTTATAATATCATTACGAAAGCATTCATCCTTATGTGCAGACAAATATTCATAATTTTCCCGAAAATCCTGCGAAGCTTCTCTGATGTCCTCATTGTCCGAATCTTTTCCGATAAGGATTACCTCCGGCAGCAACTCAAAAGCGGAAAGCTCGACCAACTCTAAGAAGCGCCGGTATTCCCAATCGTCGGTAAGATCAATGCACTCTTTTGCTTCCTCAAGGATATGCTCAAGCCGCCATATTCTGTCAATTCTCAGGATTCCTTCTCGTCCCCGTATGATTAGCCAATCATTCGTAGGACAACAGGCCTCCTGTATCAAAAACCTCAAAACGCTGATTGCGTGGGGGTAGGGATTTACATGCAGCCATCGCATTTTTTTAAACGAAAAATCTTCGTCTATCTGCATTAAGCCCTTCCAAAAACTATTATTCGTCCATAATATCATGATTTACCCCCTTAAAAGGTCATTTAAAACACCGGAATATAGTTAACAAAGAACCTGCTGCATATTAAGGTTTTATTATCCAGTCTATGATTCTTATCGCAATTCGAATCCTTTACCCATGTTATAAAAAATGCAGATTGGTTTCGGATCACGAATATCCTTTTTCTGTACTTCGTCAATTAGCTTGGTAATCGAACTGCAGCCGAGCAGTTCATAATACAACTCCTGTGTCTGGTCTCCGAACAGTCTTTTCTGAAGGATGTCGCAAATACACCGATCGAGCCTGTCGTAATCCATCAACTGCGAAACATAAACGCTGTGTGATCCGTCTGCCATGTTGAATATAGCACGATCGGAAACCTCGTATTTTCCCTGAAATTTTTCGACAACAGCATGGATTGCACAGATTTCAGGCAGAAAATAAACGCATTCGTTTGCCAAAATAGGATCGCCGGTAATCTGCTCCGCATCCTCCGGGAGTCGACTGTAAAGCTCATCCGTAGTGGCTTGCCGAAACAGTTTCAGATACGCGACAACAATCTTCTCAAGCTTGTCCCTGCCCTCCTGACCATCGTACGGGCTCGGAATGATCGTTTCTTCATTCTGCTCGATAAAGAAGAACTGCTTCTCGGTAAAAATCTTGTCCGTTGGCCATTGTCTCACAAAATCAGCAACCATCCTGCCGAGTTCCGGAACCGCAACATCATCAATCCTGCACTCGCCGATGATTTCATCCGGATATCTTGCTGAAAAAATCTTCACGTAAACCATCTTCTGGTTGCCGAGACGTTTCTTAATCTCTTCTCCAAGCAACTGCCAGTAGCCTGTTGCGTCAAACGTGTATCCCCCTTCTCCCGGATCTCCCATAGTCACCACTTCACCGAGATACGCCTTCCAATTGTGTTTCTTCCCCGCGAACTCCGTTTCGAAAGACTCCGGATCCTCGTCATTGCACATTTTCCGCAATCCGAACATAAATGCAAAGCAGAAAGATGCTGTGGCTGAACCTGCGGAGATGATCACATCAGATCCCCATCCTGTGCACCATTCATAAAGAGTCCTGTCATATTTCTTTATATGTACATAAAACTCCAATCCAACATTGTTATCTTGTACCTGCGCAACCCTGGGGGTGATGGTAATGTCAACCTCCGGAAGATAAAGACTGTACTCCCGACGCTCCGTCTTGTATGTAAGCCCTGTCGGCAACGCCTTTTCCAACACATACTCAAGAATTTCTTCCATCGTTTTTCCCTCCACGTTTTATCTTACACTAAGCTTAATCTCTCTGTCTTTCGTCTCAAACAATACAATTTCATTATTCTTCTCCATTTTCTTCCGCCCTTCTGTTCCCGGACCACAACGCCTCCTTCTGTTCCATGCCGAACCGCAGTATTTTCCAAAGCGAATCCACCGCATAGGGTCCGTATGCCTGCATGTAGGAGATGTGCATTTGGATAGCTCCCTGAAAGACCAGATCGTATTCTTCCCGGGAAGGGCCCTC
The DNA here is from genome assembly GCA_017962105.1 of Lachnospiraceae bacterium. Classification (GTDB taxonomy): domain Bacteria; phylum Bacillota; class Clostridia; order Lachnospirales; family Lachnospiraceae; genus ISDg. The sequence continues at coordinate 12,235 of JAGCVY010000072.1, read as the reverse complement.
CTCACCATAGTACCCGCGCAGGAAGCTCTGCGCCAGATCAAAGCGGTAGGTCATTTCCTCCGTCTCATGGTTAAAATCGACGAACTGCATGATGAACGGCCAGCCGAGATCCAAATACCGGCTTCCCCAGCCGGAGTCGTCCAGGTCAATAAAGACCACGTCTCCGTTAGCCCGCAGCATTGCATTGTGCGGTCCGATGTCGGTATGAACGAAACACAGATCCAGCTCCTCAAAGTCCGGGATTGCATCCAGGATCTCGTCAAATTCCTTCACAAACTCATGGTTTCGGAACCAGCTGTAATATCTCGCCTTGCTCTGCGTCAGGGGAGACTTCGCGGCATAGCCCTGCAGCGAATGCATTTTCCGGGTTGCCTGTCCGAGTTTATACTCATCCTCCGGGGTCTCCTCCATCTGCCTGCCGTCGATAAACTCCATCAGGTAAAACCAATGCCCGAGGTCGTTTACATAATATTGTCCGGCCTTGGTCGGATACAGCATCGGCGCCATGCCATGCTCGTTCCCTAAGAAGAGATGCGCCTGAACATTTCCCCGGATCACGGACTCCGGCGTACCGTTCCGAAACCCTTTCAGCAGATAATCGCCCGCTGCCGTTGTGACCTTATAGATCGACCGGCCGGAATCCTTATTGAACTGATCGCTGATCTTGGGAGCATCGAGATCCCAATGTGCCAGGACACTGTCGATGCGGCCCATTTCGTCAGAGTCGGAAAATGCCTGTCGGCGCTTATACTCATCCCGCAGTTCCGAAAGATGACTGACGATATCCGGATTCCAGGATATCATCTCGGGAAGCTTCCCGCACGGAAACTCCTCGCACAGGAAACAAAAGCGGGTATTATGTTCCCGGCAGCAGGCATAGATCCTGCATATTCCGGACTCCGCCCACTCGGGCACCTTTCCCTCAGCCTCTATGCATCCGGGGCATATCCCGCTTTCTTTTTTCGCACAGCCGATGCAGCATTCCCCGCAGGCTGTCACAGTTGTAAAATCAATCATTTTCCAAAGAACCCCTAATGTACTTCATCAACCGAACTCGCGATGAACCCGGAGCGCTTCTCCGGAAAGATCGGGTCCATATCCTCCTCCCTTGAAAAAAAGCTGTTATGTCATTATATCACAAAAAACAACTCCCTGTCACTCATGAATCCGTGAGAAAGCTCGTGGCCGCATCCGGTCCCGTCTTCAAAAAAATGCCCGAATGACATAAACTGCCATTCGGGCACCGGAACTTTGCCATGTAATTTGCTAGCGGTTGTATTTTACGCATGCCGAGATCAGCAACACAATTCCGACTGCCAAGCCGACGGTCATCGGAATGAATATGCAGACAGACTGACTGAACAGCGTGCCTATCCCGGAAAGAAGGAACCCGATCCCCATGAGGAACACGCCGATCCCCATGATTGTACAATACGCCGCTTTATTCTCCTCGCTCACCTTATCACAGTGATAACTGATGATGAGATTCATCCTCCGCTTTCTCCAGATCTGCCACCCGAGCCAGACAAACAGAAGCCCCAAAACAATGAATATAACACCGATAACAATAAACCAAGCCTTGTCACTCATATCCCCCACCATATACCTTTCACAATGCCCCGGCCGCTGTGCTTCCGGTTCCTTCGCTCTGCGGGTCTTCATTTTCCGACATATGCTTTATGAACCAAACCGCGGCGTGTATGATCCGCAGGATCGGAAGCGCTATGACCAACACCCAAAAGTATGATCTGACATCCGACGGAAGAGCCCGCCACGCTGTTTTTGTGACCGGTCCGCCTGCCATATTCTCTACACCCAGGAGGCTGACCGCGATGAAGAAAACATGTCCCGCCCGCTCCAGCGGCCATTTGGCGATGCCGCACACGAGGCAGACAAGACTTCTCCAAAAAACGATCAAAAAAACAACAGCCAAAGCGAGCAACAAGTCATACATGCTGAGGGCCTCAAAGCCCGACCAATGATTCGCTTCCACTTCCTTCCGCCATGCCGATTCCGCAGTCACATAGATTACCACAGCGGCAATCAGCGAGACCGCCGCCAAAACATCCAGCACAATCCTTTTCTTACTCATTCAATTGTCCCCCACACTATTTCTTTTACTATCTCAAAACCTATGTTTTGATAGTCTCAGCTCGGATTATCAGCACCGTCCTTCTACGATGCAACAACCAATTAATAACGCAATAAACCCTTCTTCTGACATGCCATTTTCCTCCTTAAATACCATTTTGAAACATAAAAGAATTCCGATAAGTTCAGTATATCGGACGCAATATAACCTGTCAAGGGTATCCTGCTCCCTTGTGAGCAAACAAAAAGAGACTAAACAAAGTTTCCGATCGGAAAGGTTGTTTAGTCTCTCTGAATACTGCTTAATTGCTTACTTCATGTCCTTGATAGCGGCTTGTGTTGGTTTATCCCTTGAGAAGCTGTTCCACCAACTCTCTCTTCTCAAACAAGATGCAGCCGCCGTCGTGGTCCTCGAGCAGATAGCCCTCATCCCGCAGTTTCTTGAACAGCGGCGAGTTCATCACGTCCCTGAGGGAACGGTCGCGCACGTTGATATCCGAGAACGGTGAGAACGGACACGGTTCCGCACCGCCGTGGGAGTTGATGTGGAAGAATCCTCTGCCGGCTGCGACACAGCCGCCTGAGCTCTTCTCGTCGCCCGGGAAGGAAATGTACACCATTTCCGGACTGGTCTCCCGCAAGCGCTGGATCTCCTGCTGTATATACTCGCGTTCCCGTTCGCCGGGCGCAAGCTCCCTGCTCTCCTCGGTCACGGGCACGTACTCGACGTAAATGACCGCCTTGCAGCCGCGCTCCGAGAGACTGCTCAGAAACTCCGGCGACGTCACTTCCTTGTAGTTCCTCGTCGTGACCGTCACGGATGCGCCGAAGATCAGTCCGCGCTTCTTGAGCTCCTCCATGTTGTTGATCAACATGTCATAGATTCCCTCGCCGCGCCTCTCATCGGTCACCTCGCGGTTGCCCTCGATGCTCATCACTGGGATCAGATTGCGGCACCGCGCAAACAGCTTGAGATATTGTTCGTCGAGAAATGTTCCATTGGTAAATATCGGGAACAGGATCTTCTTCTTTTTGCCCGCCGCCTCGATGACGCCGCGCCGTAACATCGGCTCACCGCCCGCAAGCAGGATGAAACTGATCCCGAGCCCCTCGGCCTCGTCGAACACCCTAAGCCACTCCTCGTCGGTCAGCTGCTTTACGGGCTCGCTGTCGACGGTCGCGTGGTTGCACCGGGAATAGCAGCCGGCGCAGTGCAGATTGCAGCTGCTCGTGATGCTTGCGATCAAAAACGGCGGAATATGCTCGCCCTTGTCCTCCGCCTTGCGCCGTTTCTTAGACGCGGTGCGGCTCGCTGCGGCAAATCGCAGCATGAACGCGCTTTCCTTCGGGTTCTTGAACGTGGCCTTGATCGCATCGGTCACGATGCGCTCCACGCCCTCCGTCATGTAGTTTTGAAGGTCGAACTCTTCCGGCATAGTATTCATAGTATCACCCCAACAGTTTTTCCACGGCCTTCCTCACATCAGCCATATCGGCGGTCGGCTCGAATCTCTCCAGCACAACGCCGTCCCTGTCGACCAGGAATTTCGTGAAGTTCCAGCGGATGTACGCCTTATCTCCGAACTGCTTGTTGTTCATATCCGAGTACTTCTTGAGAAGCGTGATCTTCAGTCCCTTGCCGAAGCCCGTGAACGGCTTCTCGGTCGCAAGGTACGCAAACAGCGGATCGGCGTTGTCGCCGTTCACCTCGATCTTCGCGAACTGCGGAAACTCCGTGCCGTACTTCAACTGGCAGAACGAATGGATCTCCTCATCGCTGCCCGGAGCCTGGTTGGCAAACTGATTGCACGGAAAATCAAGGATTTCAAAGCCCTTGTCCCGCAGGTCGCGGTACATCGCCTCAAGAGGCTCGTAGTGCGGGGTAAATCCGCATCCCGTTGCGGTGTTCACAATGAGAAGCACCTTGCCCTTGTACTCTCCGAGACTGACGTCTTCGCCCTTTTTGTCCTTGACGGTGAAATCATACACAGTTTTCATTAGTTTTCTCCTTTCGTGTGGTCGGAATTATTTTCCAACAGTTCTCTGAGCAGCTCGCGGAGCTGCAGCGCCTTATCCAGCGGGAATTTTACGCAGCTCCCGACCTGCAGCGGAATGTTCCCGGCCTTCTCCTGAAGCGCCCTGCCCTCATCGGTCAGCGTTATGATGAACGAACGCTCGTCCGAAGCACTCTGCTTCTTCTCAATGTAACCCCGGTCGCGCAGCTTCTTGAGCACCGGCGAGAGAGTTCCGCTGTCGAGCATAAGCCTCTTACAGATCTCTCCGACGGTGAGCCCGTCCTCCTCCCACAGCACGAGAAACACTATGTACTGCGTGTACGTGAGCTCCAGCGGCTTCAGATACGGCGTGTAGAGCTGCGTGATCACTCTCGATGCGGCGTAGATCGGAAAACAAAGCTGATTGTCGAGTTTCATTGCTTCGCGGTAATCGTAATCCAAGTACATCCCTCCCTTGTTTATCTCTTATACAATTAGATTGTATCAAATATAAATTTGTTTGTCAAGCACAAAAAAGAGCGAATCCGAAGATTCGCTCTGATCCATTGATCTGTCGCTTGGGGACATCTCCCCGAATCATTAGAAAGGCCCCACCCTTTCGGATGAGGCCTGCCATAGTTACGGTTTCTGTTCCGTTTTCACGCGCTCAGTCCAGTCCAGTCTCAGAACGGTCTCGTGTCCGGGTCGCTGGACAATCCGACGCAGCCCGTGAGCGAGGCGATCAGCTGAACGTCCGCCTCCTCAAGCTCGAAGTCAAACACCTTGAGGTTCTCCTCGATCCTCGACGGCGTCACCGACTTCGGCAGCGGAAGATATCCTCTCTGCAGACTCCACCGGATGCAGATCTGTGCGATGCTCCTGCCGTACTTGTCCGCGAGCGCCTGCATCTGCGGAACGTCGAAGATCCTGCCGGTTCCGAGCGGGCTGTACGCCTCCAGGATCATCCCCTGTGCGCGGCTGTAGTCGACAACCTCGTCCTGCGTCTCGCCGGGGCACAGCCGGATCTGGTTCACCATCGGCTTGACCTTCGCTGTCTTCAGCAGTTCCTCGATGTGGTGCGGGCGGAAGTTGCTGATGCCGATGGCGCGGATCTTACCGGCCTCGTACAGCTCCTCCATCGCCTTCCAGGTCTCCGCATTGGCCGCCTGCCAGCGGCTTCGAAACGGCGCCGGGTTCGGCCAATGGATCAGGAGCAGGTCCACATAGTCCGTCCCGAGTTTCTTAAGCGACTGCTCGAAGGAACTCATGACCAGGTCATAACTGTGATTGTTGTTCCAGATCTTCGTCGTGATGAAAAGCTTGCTCCGGTCCGCGTCGGCCTCCTCGATGGCGATCTTCACGCACTCCTCGTTGCCGTACGCCTGCGCTGTATCGATGTGCGTGTACCCTGCACGGATCGCGCTCTTCACCGCCTCGATGCCGGTCCGGTCATCCGGCGTCTGCCACATGCCGAAACCGATGCACGGGATCTCAACCCCATTTGCCAACTTATACGTATCGTTTTGATCTCTCATACCCCTCAACCTCCTTCTTATTGCGTTACCGCCAGCAGCCCGGCGTTGCACGGGAACGAAACTGCCTGCGGCCTCGTTACGGTTTCATTCTATCATTCGGCAGATGCCCCAACAATGTATTATCGTTTGCAGGAGATTGATTATTCTGTGATGTTGCCTACAACTGCTTCACCATTTCCACGTGAGGGATCTCGTCCTCGATGAAGACGTCGGACACGATCTTAAAGCCTTCCTTGGCGTAGTATCCGGTGCAGTACTGCTGGGAGTGCAGGTAAATCGACCGCGCGTGCAACTGCTTCTCGGCGACCTCCACGCCCTTTTTGAGGAGCGCTCCGCCGATGCCCCGGCCATGCTCCAGCGTCACCACCCGGCCGATCTGCGCCACCCCCGCGTTCTCGTCATTCCAGAACACGCGGAGATACCCCGTCACCCGGCCCGCCTCATTCCGACAGAACACATGGATGGCCTCCTTGTCCCGGTCATCCAGATCCTCACAGATCACGTGCTGCTCGATGACGAAGATCTCGAACCTGGTCTTGATGATCTCGTAGAGTTCCCAGGGCGTGAGCTCCGAAAAATGTTTCACTGTAAATTCTAAGGGTTCCTTCATACACATACCCTCTGTCAGCCGTTGATCTCCAGGAGAGACTTGACGGCTTCCACCCGGATCAGTTTCTCCTTGGTGGTTTTCGGCGTGACGATCTTCACCAGAAGCCAGTCATCGTCAACTTCCAGGATCGTGTTGGTGCCGTGCTTCGTGTTCCCGTAGGACAAAATATCCGAGTCCTCGTAGTCCTCCTTCAACTCGATCTGCACGGGGCGTCCGATGTACCCGCGCGCCGCCTCGATCATGGAGAGGCGCTCCTCATTTTGCGGAGTACCGCTCATTTTCGAAAGTTGCGCCTCAATCTTGTTGAGGCGGCTCTGCAGCGTGAATGTTTCGAGAAATGCAACCAGGCCGAGAATACCAAATGCGTATGCCACGTAGATCATCTTGCTTCCTCCTCCATCAACTCAATGGACTGAACGGACGAGATCGCGATCAGTTTCTCAATGGTCCCTTTCTTCGTTTCAACGGAAACCTTAGCCCAGTTTCCGTCAAACTCCAGGATGCGGCAGGGCTTCATGATCAGGTCCGTGTCACACTCCCCGTCGAAGAAATCCAGTTTGACCATGCGCCCCTTCAATTTCTGAAGCAGCCGGCCGATGCCCTTGACCGGGGCAATCTCATGCTTTTCGAGCTGCTCACCTCGGGAATTCATAATCTCAAAATAATGGTTCAGATCAATGTCTTTTGGGACACGATAATGAACGATATGCACATTTCTGCGGAAGTAATCAATGAAACCGCTGCGCACCTCCGGAGTCTCGAGCAGATCGTCCACCTCCGCCTTAGCATAGCGGAAGCCGTTAACGATTCCGTTGTCTTTTTCTTCCACGCTGTCAAAATTCGGAATCACCTTCAGCGTGTCGTCCGATTTCTTGCGAGCACGATAAGTAAGCTGATTTCCAGGCCTAATCCCGAGCACTGCCAGCAGTATGCGAATCGTCGTCAAACGCTGCTGCCCGTCGATAATCTCATAAACATCATCGCCTTTGTGGTAGGAAACAAGCGTGCCTATATAATACGGTCGTACGGGATCCTTTTTGTAGGAGTCGTAAACGTCTTGGATCAACGCCGTGATCTCTTCCTTCTCCCAGGCATAGTTTCTCTGGTAAATAGGAATCTCGTACGTACACTTCACGTTGCCGAAAAACAGTTCTTCGATGGAAACCTCTCCAAGAGGCAGTTCGTTTTTGTTCATCAGTTTTCCTCCCAGAATCGGTGCTTTGCAAAATAATGCAAATAGTTTAACTGAACACCATCCTCGTCTGTCGCATGAACATCTCTGGTGTCTGCCTTTATCCTGTGAGGCAGTGGAATCAGCAAATCAGACAACTCGCTCAGCAATACCCCTGGCGAATCGGACTCCGAGATTACCTTGTAGATATTGAACGCATTTACAATTTCCTCCCGTGGTGTAGTCCCCATAATATAATTCTGGGCTACAAGCCAGCCGACGTTAGTGTATTGCGCACGCATGGAATAGGCCCATACAAATGCTGCAACCACAAACTGGTTCAGATACTCGATATCGGTTTTTGAGGGGATAGATGGGCAGAACCGATCGACATACAAAAGGATTGCCGAATCAAACATCAACCTGGTGATGCCATTGCCGACGCCGTTCTTGTATTTTCTGAGATCCAAAGTCTTCACGATTGGATCGTCATTAATGAAATATCCTTCATACTTATCGTTATTCCGAATGTCCGCAAGGATATCAAAATAGTGTTTTGCGTACTCGAAGAAAGCCTTTCCGGCAATAATCGGAACATTAATCTGGAAAGGACTCAGTTTCTGAAGACCCGTAACAAACGGAACATGCGAACTGTTCAATTCTTCCGCATAGGCAAATGCGCCCTTATAGTACTGTGCATACGGATGATTATCCTTGGCCGTCACACCCTTGAACATCTCGATATTATGCTCAGTAAGTTCCAACGCTCGATTACCTTTAATCCATTCCTTCAGACGGTAAAGATAATCATTGAAAAGACCTGCCAACTTCGACTGGTTCAAATTTTCCCACATCCGAACGATACGCTCTGTTTCTGTGACCTCGAGTTCGTTCATCTCACGAAGATGACGACCTGGCGCTTCAGCTGCTCGGCCTCGTATTTGCTGACCAGGCCGGTCAGTTTCTTGATGAGGGCATCGGATTTCTTGGCGGAAATGAATTTGGAGCACTGGATGGCATCCACGAGGAGCTTCAGCTCCGCGATCTCGAACTGCTTGCTTGACACGTGATAATAGTAGTTGTGTCCGATTTTTTCCCCAATAACCTCGATTCCGAGAACCTCGAGCGATTGGAGGTCGTCATAGAGGCTCTTCCGATCCGCCGTCACGCCATACGCTTCCAACGCCTTCTTGATCTCCGGCATGGTGATCATGTGGTCTTCGTCGGTTTTCTCCAGCATGATGCGGCTTAAGTAGTACAATTTCAGCTTCTGACCGGCTCCCTTAGGCATAACTGCACCTCCTTAGTATCGAGATACTTGATTATACCACATCGGGAACCTTTTTGAAAACCGCTTGAGAGTGATTTATGGCACATTCCAACAAGTTTTTTGCTCACCGTTATCGGAGAGCATATTTTCCGCATGATTCGTGCAAATTATTCCGTCAAATGCCGAAAAGGCAGTCCGATCTTGAACTGCCTCTCGCATGCGCTCGCGCGCTCGTTATTCTATTCATCCTTCTGCGTAATCAGAGTCGCCTCAGGTCCCGCTGCCTCAGCCTCGCCGCCCAGCACCAGCTCGCACACGCACCCCTTCGGCGTCACGTACGCGATGGTCGCCTCAGCAGTGTCGCCAATCTTGTCGTAGACACGTCCAGCGCTGTAGCAATCGCCCAGCACGGTCCCGACGCTGTTCGCCACCCAGCCGACCTGCCCCAGCCCAGGCATGTTGACCTTGATGGCCTCCTTGTCGTACTCATTTTTCGGGTCCTTCTCCAGCGTAACCGCCATGCCCCTTTCGGCAAATTCCGTCCCATAACGGAAGTTCATTCCTGCAATCGTAAAATAAATCTTCTTAGGCATAAGCTCCTCCTTCTGCGGTAAAACCCGCTGTGTGAATGGTTGGTTTTCTTTTGTTGAGCTTATTGTAAACGATTTAGTGGGCGATAAATATACCAATACGGGTTGTGACTTAAGTATAATTACGATCACGTTTATTGTACAAAAAAGGCGCCTCCGGTTTTCCGGGAGGCGCCCTTTTATCGATGCGCAATCAAGAGTATATATGCTCTGCTGCCATGCCATTATCTCATCAAGGATCTTGTTTCTTTCTTCGAGATAGCAATGCCGTTCGTGTTTTCACTCATGCATTACCTCCCAAAAGCAGGCTGTCCCGCCGGGAACCGCCAGTCTTCCGGCGGCATAAACAGGCTGCTCGCCGAGGCTGTACAGAAGTTCTCCTGTCGCCCCCTCGAAAGGCACTGTCCATTCCTCTTTCGTAGGATTGATCACTACCAAAATCTTCTCATCCCCGGAAGTGCGGAAATATGCCAGCGGTTTTCCCTTCGCCCCGTCACAGACAAATGTGATCGCGCCGTCGTTTCCGAGCGCTTTGTGTGCCTGCCGGATCCCGATCAGTTTCTTCACTTCGTTTAGCAGTGAATCCCCGTCGGCAAGCTGCTCCGCTGCATTCGGTCGTCCGCTGTCCGGATCCAGAGGGATATAGTAATTTTCCTTCGGCCCCGTTGAGAACCCTGCGCCCTCGGAGGCGTCCCACTGCATCGGCGAGCGGGAACCGGTCCGGCCGTATCCGCCCTCCACGGACGTCAGGTTTTCCACATAGCGCATGCCGATTTCGTCGCCGTAATAGAGGAACGGTGCCCCTGGCATGGAAAGCAGAAACGCGAAGGCCATCTTTGCGCGATCTCCGCGGATGTGACGGGCAAGTCGGTCCATATCGTGGTTGCCGGACGGGATGCAGATCAGGCCCCTGCCGGCGGCCTTCCGGTAGCTCTCCAGGTATTTTCCGACAAATGCAGCCGCATCACCCTCTCCGCCGAAGAACGGTTTCTCGCAGCGAAACAGGTCGTTATAGTGGGACGGTCCGAAATGGAGCAGAAAATCCATATGGAATCCGCCCTCGATGCTCTTGTCCGGCTCGCCCCACTCCGAGACAAGCACAGCCTCCGGAAATCTCTCGTCAAGAAAGCTCCGGACATCCTGCCACAGCGCGATGGTCCCCTTGGAGTCCTCATCGTTCTTCACCAAAGACCCCGCCATATCCACGCGGAATCCGTCGCACCCCAGGGAGAGCCAGAACGCCATCACGTCCTTCATGGCATTTCTCGTGGCCATTGCTCCCTCGGAATCCATGGGCTGCTGCCACGGGCGGTCAGGCTTGTAGAAGCCGTAGTTGAGCGCCGGCTGGTGCGTGAAAAAGTTCACGATACAGCTGCCGTCCCGGTCGGAGATTCCCCGAAGGGAACCGTACCCCGGCGCCTCCTCCCAGACGCTGTCCGTCCAGATATAGCGGTCGGTGAATTCATTTGTCGAGGCTTTCATGCTCTCCGTAAACCACGGATGCTTCCAGGACGTATGCCCGGGAACAAGGTCAAGAAGCACATGCATTCCGAGCTTGTGCGCCTCCGCGAACAGCGTCGCCAGGTCCTCGTTGGTTCCGTACCGCGGCGCCACCTTGTAATAGTCCGAGACATCGTAGCCCGCGTCCCCGAACGGGGAGTCGAAGCAGGGATTCAGCCAAATGGCGTTGCACCCCAGGTTGCGGATATAGGGCAATTTCTCCGTGATCCCGTTGATGTTGCCGATCCCGTCCCCGTCCGTGTCCAGAAAGGACTGCGGGTAAATCTCGTAAAATACGGCATTTGAAAGCCATTCCGGTCTGTTTCTCATCCTTTGTTCTCCTTGTTAGGCATCCTTCCCATCATTTTCTTACAATGCAGTTATCCTATCGGGTCATCCCGCAAACAACTCCAGCTTCGCGATCAGGTCCTCCAGGATGTACCTGGAATCCACGTCCTTGTAGATCCGGATCACCGGATTCTCCGGGCACTCCGAAGAGGCCGTGTCCTCCTCCACCCGCGGCGCGTGCTCCATCGTAAAATGCCCACACCCGGGATTGATCGCCAGCGCAATCGCCGGCGAATCCCCGAGCGACCAGCTCTCGCCCTGCGTCCAGCCCGCCTCCGCCGAATTGTTGTATCGCACCAGGTTTTCGAAAAGGTGCCTGCCGATCTTCCCGCACGGCGCAATCCTGCGCTCGATCTCCGCGATGCCGATGTGGATCGTGGTGTACACGTCCGCCGGCACAAGCCACAACTTCCGCGCCCTCTGCAGCACATAATTCGCGGCTTCGACATCATTTCCCGCGTTAAATTCACGAAACGCCGCCGGCCCGTACGCGCTTCCGTGCGTCCCAATCCAAATGATCGTCATCCTCTCCGTAATCCCCGGCTCCGCCTCGATGGCCTTCGCCACGTTCGTGATCGCCCCCTGGCAAAGCACAAAGAGCGGCCGCTCATCCTCCCGCATCGCCTCCGCTGCGATAAATGCAGCGGCCTCCGAGACCGCCGTATCCCGCGAAAGCGGCCCCGTCTGCCCGCGAAACACGGGCACATCGATTTCCATGGCCGCCAGGATAGTCTTGATCTCCTCGCAACTCCGCTCCATGGAACCAACGCTTGCAAAATGCGCCGCGCAGATTCCCTTCACGATCAGCTTCGGGCTCAGCAGCGCATGAACAATTGCGAACGGATCGTCCGCCTCGCACGCCGCATCCGTATCGAGGATGACGCGAATTTGTTTGTAAGTGGGGATGGTGAACATGGGGTGCCTCCTACATGGTTATTTCACTGCTTAACATTTATTCCAAACCTCATACCCTTGCCGTTTTGCGGAGTCGTATATCGGCTTCATGTTTTTGGCAAGAATCACACGGAAGTCATCCCAGGAGTTTCCTTTATACAGTTCTCTTTTGGCCCAAATGGAATGAAGATTGGTTTTGTAACATGCTTCAAAAAGTCTATGAATTACTTGT
>JAGCVY010000071.1 GCA_017962105.1 Lachnospiraceae bacterium | reverse complement strand
GCTTTTTTGTTCCAACCTTATCTCTTTGAGAACTGAGGGGCACGACGTGCCTTCTTCAAGCCGTACTTCTTTCTTTCCTTCATGCGGGCATCTCTGGTGAGGAAGCCTGCCTTCTTGAGGGTAGGACGAAGTTCGATATCGGACTTGCAAAGAGCACGGGCAATACCGTGACGGATTGCACCTGCCTGACCGGAGAAACCGCCGCCGCGTACAGTGATCACGGCGTCAAACTTCTCGGTGCTCTCGATGAGGGCAAGAGGCTGACGAACGATCGTCTTCAGCGTCTCCATACCGAAATAGTCATCAATGTCTCTCTTGTTGATCGTAATGGTTCCCTTGCCGGGGAACAGATATACTCTGGCAACACTGCTCTTGCGTCTTCCGGTTCCGTAGAACTTAACTTTTGCTGCTTTAGCCATGTTTCGTTATCTCCTTTCCGATGATTAGAATGTCAACACTTCCGGCTTCTGTGCTGCATGCGGGTGCTCAGCACCGGCGTACACATAAAGCTTGTCAAGCATCTCACGGCCGAGAGGTCCCTTCGGGAGCATGCCCTTCACCGCAAATGTGATAACATCCGTAGGCTTCTTGGCGATCATCTCGCGAAGCGTCGTCTCACGAACGCCGCCCGGGTAATCGGAGTGGCTGAAGTAAACCTTCTGGTCCAGCTTCTTGCCGGTAACCTTAATCTTTTCCGCATTTACCACGATGACATTGTCACCGGTATCGATATGTGTTGTAAAGATCGGCTTGTTCTTTCCGCGCAATACCATTGCGATCTGGGAAGCAAGGCGACCCAATGTCTGACCCTCTGCATCAACAACGTACCATTTTCTCTCTACGTTTGCAGTTGCCATATAACTCTTCATAGGATTCTACCTCCTTGTGTTCTCGTTCCCGCGTTTTCGCGTCACTTTCTGCATTATACACATCACCCCTGTGGCTGTCAACAGTTTTTCGTCCGTGTTTTAACGCAAAATGCGTAAAATGTCACTTCTGTGTTGACATTTTACGCATTATCATTCACTTTTTCTGTCGATGTTCCGATATTTTCCGTCTCCGGAACGGTTTTCCTCTCCCCGTAGCGGATTTCCACAAGGACAAGTCCCTCCGGCGGAGCCGTCGGTCCGGCCTGCGTGCGATCCTTCGACGCGACGATCGCCTCCATGGATTCCGGCGTTTTCGCTCCTCGACCGATCTCGATCAGCGTTCCCGCAAGGATCCGTACCATATTGTAGAGAAACCCTTCTCCCTCCACGCCGATGACGATCTCCGAGCCGTCCCGGTAGACCTCGCACAGGGTTACCGTGCGCACCTTGTTCTCGACCTGCGCGCCGGCGCTGCAGAACGCTGAATAATCATGAGTACCCGGAAAATGCTTCGCCCCTTCCTGCATCGTGGCAACATCGAGAGTCTCCCGCACGCTGCAGACATAGCGGCACCGCAGCGGGCTAACCACCGCATCGGTGGTGATACGGTACTCATAGCGCTTGCTGTGGGCGTCAAACCGCGGATGAAACGCTGCGGGAGCTTCCCATGATTCCATGATGCGGATGTCCTGCGGAAGGAATGAATTGAGGGCATACTTCCACCGTTCCCCCGGGATCGGGGATTCCGTGTCGAAGGCTGCCACATTCCCGAGAGCGTGGACCCCGGCGTCCGTACGGCTTGCACCGATGGTCTGGACATCCTCGCCGCACAGCTTGCGGATCGCGCTGCGAAGGGTTCCCTCCACGGTGACCGCGTTGTCCTGCGCCTGCCAGCCGCTGTATGCCGTTCCGTCATATGCGATTGTCAGAGCAATCCTGCGCATTCCGCTGCCCCTTTCTCTCCGTGTTGTCGGTTCCATTTTCCGTCAGATCTTCTGCCAAACCCGCAACAGAATAACGGTTGCGAGGTAGCAGGCCAGATAGAGATACCCGAACAGATCCCGCAGTCCGTACCGGAGCGGTTTCATCTTCGTGCGTCCCTTGCCGCCGTGATAACAGCGCGCTTCCATCGCCATGGCAAGATCGAAGGCGCGCCGGAACGCCGAAACGATCAGCGGGATCAGCACCGGCACCATGGCCTTCGCACGCCGGATCACGCCGCCGCTCTCCATATCCGCGCCGCGGGCCATCTGGGCTTTGCGGATACGGTCCGCCTCCTCGGTAAGGATCGGGATAAACCGAAGCGCAATGGACATCATCATCGCCATCTCATGGACCGGAAAATGGATCACCTTAAGCGGGGAAAGCAGTTTCTCCAACCCGTCCGTCAACTGGTTGGGCGTGGTGGTATACGTCATCAGCGACGTGCCGAAGATCAGCAGCACCAGACGGATTCCCATAAACGCGCCCCGCTGCAGACCTTCTTTGGTAATCTTTAAAAACTTCCATTTCCACAGGATCTCCCCGTCGGTCAGGAAGAAGTTGCACAAAACCGTAAATGCAAGGATCATCAGGATCGGCTTCAGACCGCGGAGCATGTAACGGAACGGGACATGGGACAGGATCAGTATCCCTGCGAAGGCGGTACCCACCACAAGAAAGCCCGAAAACGATCGGAACAAAAACAAGCTGACGATGTACAGCATTGTTCCGACAATCTTCGTGCGCGGATCCAGCCTGTGGATACAGGATTTCGTCGGATAATATTGTCCGATGGTGATATCCCGAAGCATTCCGTTCTCCTTTCCTGTTCTTCCCTGCTCAATCCACTGCAGCCTCTGTGGCGCAGAGATTCTCCAGGGCTTCCGCCACGGTGATGGCGTCGCTGCGGCACGGGATCCCGTCCGCCGCAAGCATCTGCATGATCCGGGTTACCTGAGGAACCTCCAGCCCGATGGACGTCAGTTTCTCCCGATGCTTAAAAACCTCCCTGGGCGGCTCGGCATACACGAGGTGTCCGTCATCCATCACCATGAGGCGGTCGGCAAATCTTGCGACATCCTCCATGCGGTGGGACACCAAAACAACCGTCATCCCGGTCTCCCGGCGAATGCGGTCGATCTCACCGAGGATCTCATCCCGGCCGGCCGGATCCAGTCCTGCCGTCGGCTCATCCAGTATCAATATCTTCGGCTTCATCGCAAGAACCCCTGCGATGGCAACACGTCGTTTCTGTCCTCCGGAGAGTTCCAGAGGCGAGGACTGCCAGCGGTCTTCCGAGACCCCGACAAGCCGTAACGCCCACTCCGCACGCTCGCGGATTTCCTCCTCCGAGAGCCCCTGATTCTTCGGTCCAAAGCTCACATCGGCAAGCACCGTTGACTCAAACAGCTGATGGTCGGGATACTGGAACACCAGTCCCACGCTGCTGCGCAGGGCACGGCGGTCATACCCGTCACGGAAAATGTCTTCCCCCTGATAGCTCACGGTTCCCGAGGTTGCCCTCTCCAGACCGTTCATCATCTGGATCAGGGTGGATTTGCCGGAACCCGTGTGCCCGATCAATCCGACGTACTCGCCGGGGAACAGATCAAGCGTTACGCCGTCCACGGCCACCGTCTCGTAAGCGGTCCCGGTTCCATAGACATATCGTACGTCCCGAAGGGAAAGCAGCGGTTCTTTCGATCCGTTCTCCGAAAGGCCGATATTATTTTCCGGGCAATCCTGTCTGCTCTCCTCCAGACTCGCCCCGCTCTTCGGCGACTCCGTCAGCTTCGCCGTGGTTTTCCCTGAAACCGCACACTTATAGGCCTCCGCAAACTCCTCTGCCGAGAGAACTGCCGGAGGCATCGAGATTCCCCGCTTGGCAAGTTCATGGGCAAGCTCCGCAGCCTGCGGAACCTCGAGGCGCAGCTCCCGAAGTTCCTCCGAACGGGCGAAGATTTCTCTGGGAGTTCCCTGCATCGCAACCTTTCCGGCGCTCATCACAAAAATCCGGTCGGCGTCGATAACCTCTTCCATATAGTGCGTGATCAGGATCACGGTGATTCCCTTTTCGCGGTTTAAGCGGTGCACTGTCTCCAGCACTTCCCGCCGGCCGATGGGATCGAGCATGGCTGTGGGCTCGTCCATCAGAATACACTTCGGTTCCATCGCGAGGATCCCCGCGATGGCCACCCGCTGTTTCTGACCGCCGGAGAGATGGTTCGGGGAGTTCTCCCCGTACTTCGACATCCCCACTGCCGCAAGGCAATCCCGCACACGGCTCACGATCTCTTCCGTGGGTACACCGAGATTTTCCGGTCCGAAGCCGACGTCCTCCTCCACCACGGAGGCGACGATCTGGTTGTCCGGGTTTTGGAATACCATGCCGGCGCTCTTACGGATTTCCCACAGATACCTGTCGTCCGCGGTGTCCATATCACAGGTGAGCACCTGACCGTCGGTCGGAAGAAGGAGCGCGTTGATGTGTTTGGCGAGGGTGGATTTGCCGGAACCGTTCGCTCCGAGGACAGCAATAAACTGACCCTCTTCCACGTTCAGATCCACGTGGTCGAGCGCCCGCTTGACTTCTGCCTTATTGCCCTCCTCATCCCTGGTCACATAATCGTGGACCAGGCCTTTGACCCAAACCGGTATCATGACACCCTCCCGTGCCCTTGGGCATTTCCCGAATACGGAAAATCACCCGATACACGAAAGGCAGCATGGACATCCGCCACACTGCCTGAATCGTATCTTCCATGTCGATTGGATTATACCAACTCGATCAACACTTCCATCGCTGCATCGCCCTTGCGCTGGCCGATCTTCACGATTCTGGTGTATCCGCCCTTGCGCTTCTCATACTTCGGAGCGATCTCGTCGAACATCTTAGCGATCAGATCGAAATCCTTAACGGCCTTTCTGCCCTTAACGCTCGGATCGTATTTCTTGACCGGGTAGAAGAATGCCATCATCTGTCTTCTTACCGCAAGTCTCGAAGGCTGATCCTTCTTGATCGTCTTCTCAACTTCGTCAAATACGGTCACTTTCTTGCCGTCGACAACTTCCTTCACTCTCTTGCCGTCCTTGTCCTTGCGGGCAACCTTAGCCTTAACGGTCACGGTCTCGTAGTTGTCCTTCTCGCGAACTGCAAGGGTGATGAATTTTTCTGCAATGCTGCGAACTTCCTTAGCCTTCGACTCTGTCGTTACCATCTTACCGTTGAACAGAAGGTTGGTAACCTGGTTTCTCAACAGAGCTTTTCTCTGGCTGGAAGTTCTGCCAAGCTTTCTGTATCCTGCCATATGATTCCTCCACTCTGCCGCACCTTCGCGGCAATTCAATCATTTATTGCCGCATCCTACTCGTCCGCGGACTTGAATTCCAGACCGAGCTCATGAAGCTTCGCCGTAACCTCTTCCAGAGACTTCTTTCCGAGGTTCCGAACCTTCATCATATCCTCAGCCGTCTTGTTCGTCAATTCTTCAACGGTATTGATACCCGCTCTCTTCAGGCAGTTGTACGAACGAACGGAGAGCTCCAGCTCGTCGATGCTCATCTCAAGAACACGGTCATGCTCGTTCACAACGGGCTCAACCATGATCTCTGCCTTCTGAGCGCTTTCCGACAGATTAATGAACGAATTCAGATGCTCACTCAAAACCTTTGCGGCAAGACTTACCGCATCATCCGGAGCAAGCGTTCCGTTCGTATAAATGTCAAGAATCAGTTTGTCATAGTCGGTAACCTGACCTACGCGGGTGTTGGTAACCGTGAGATTCACGCGCTCAACGGGCGTGTAGATGGAGTCAACCGGAATGGTTCCGATCGGCATATCATCTCTGCGGTTCTTATCGCAGCTCACATAGCCTCTGCCTTCGGTGATGGTCAGTTCCATATAAAGTTTGCTGTCAGCGCCGCCATTCAGCGTTGCGATAACCTGATCCTTGTTCAGGATCTCGATATCGCTGTCAACATGAATGTCCGCAGCAGTGACAACGCCCTCGCCGCTGAAGTCGATATATGCTTTCTTCGGCTCTTCACTGTCGCTGTTGTTCTTGATTGCAAGGCTCTTGATATTCATGATGATCTCGGTGACATCTTCCATGACACCGGGAATCGTGCTGAGTTCATGAACAACGCCGTCAATCCTCACCTGACTGACTGCAGCGCCCGGCAGGGAAGAAAGCATGATTCTGCGAAGAGAATTGCCCAACGTGGTGCCGTATCCGCGCTCGAGCGGTTCAACGACAAAACGTCCGTACTTCTTGTCCTCGGAAATCTCGGCAATCGTGATTCCCGGAGTTTTAAAATCAAACATGCGCGACCCTCCTTTTCGGCGTCAAAAACCTGCCTCCGATTACTTGGAGTACAACTCGACGATAAGCACTTCGTTAACAGGAACATCGATCTGATCTCTCGTAGGATATTCCTTAACTGTACCGGTAAGGTTCTCTGCGTCTGCCTCAAGCCAAGCGGGAACCATTCTTCCGTTGTTTGCCTCAAGGATGTCCTTGAATCTCTGTCCGGCCTTGTTCTTTGCTCTCTCGCTTACGCTGATCACATCGCCCGGCTTAACCGTGTACGACGGGATGTTAACGCACTTGCCGTTGACAAGGATATGCTTGTGATCGACGATCTGTCTTGCCTCCACGCGGGTGCGGGCAAAACCAAGACGGAACACAACATTGTCAAGGCGGGTCTCCAGGAGAATCATAAGGTTCTCACCGGTGGTACCGAGTTTCATCTTCTTAGCCTTCTCGAAGTTGTTGCGGAAAGGCTTCTCCAAAACACCGTAAATGAACTTTGCCTTCTGCTTCTCGCGAAGCTGGGTGCCGTACTCACTAACCTTCTTGCCGGCTCTTGCGTTCGTGCGGTTGGATTTCTTATCAATGCCCAATACAGTGGGCTCGATGCCAAGCGAACGGCATCTCTTCAAAACAGGACCCATTTCTCTAGCCATACGATTTCATCCTCCTCATCAAACTCTACGACGCTTCGGCGGTCTGCATCCGTTGTGCGGAACCGGCGTTACGTCCTTGATGCTAGTTACATTGATACCGCATGCCTGCAGAGCACGGATCGCAGCCTCACGGCCGGTACCCGGTCCCTTTACCATAACGTCAACCGACTTCAGGCCATGAACAACAGCAGCCTTTGCAGCGGTCTCTGCAGCCATCTGTGCTGCATACGGGGTGGACTTGCGGGAGCCGCGGAAGCCGAGGCCGCCTGCACTTGCCCAGGAAATGGTGTTACCCTCAGTATCGGTGAGAGTAACAATGGTATTGTTGAAGGAAGACTGAATATGCGCCTGTCCACGGTCAATATTCTTCTTGACACGCTTCTTCGCTCCCTTTTTCGTTGCTACTAATTTCTTAGCCATCACGAAACCTCCTATAATAATTGGGTAAAATAATGCTGAAAGGACGAATTACTTCTTCTTGTTCGCAACCGTACGCTTCGGTCCCTTACGGGTTCTGGCGTTGGTCTTGGTCTTCTGACCGCGAACCGGAAGGCCCTTTCTGTGACGGATCCCGCGATAGCATCCGATTTCCTGCAGCTTCTTGATGTTCAGGGCGGTATCTCTTCTGAGATCACCCTCTACCGTGTACTCTTCATCGATCACGGCAGCAATTCTCTTCACCTCGTCGTCAGTCAGATCGCGAACGCGAGTGTCCGGATTGACTTCAGCCTTGGCAAGGATGTTGTTCGAACTTACTCTACCGATTCCGTAGATGTACGTAAGTCCGATCTCGACACGTTTCTCTCTCGGTAAGTCTACACCACTGATACGAGCCATGTACTTTGAACCTCCAAAATGATGATTTACTCGGGCACGATTGCCCTCGGACCGCAGTCCGTTCCGCCGGCGATGAACCGGCTCAGCCGCTTTAAAATGTGACAGCCCGATTACTTCGGAACCGAAAGCAGCGAAACCAACCCGCTGCTAAAGCAGAGTCGTCTTTCCTTGCGTGACGCTCCCTGCCCACACTATCACAATTTGGTCAACCCTGATGAGAGGTTGACATGTCGCCTTCCCGGGTTATAGGTCGGCGAACGATTGTAACACAAAAAGCAAGTGCTGTTTCTATATGAGTAGCAACAATACTCACATAAAACGAATCAAGTATTGTTGATTATCAGCCTTGTCTCTGTTTGTGCTTCGGGTTCTCACAAATGATCATGATGTTCCCTTTTCTTTTGATGACTTTGCATTTCTCGCAAATGGGCTTTACTGAAGATCTTACTTTCATGGTTACACTCCTTTCTTCGAAAAAAGTCCGTTTAACATTATAGCACTTGTCTTGTAAAATGCAAGCCCGTTTTTCAAGAAAATTCAAGCTTTTGCAAGTTTTTTCCGCAGGGCCTCATTTTTCGGAAAATAACCTCCCGAAGAGACGTAAAGAGCCTCCCCTTTTCGGGGAGGCCCGTTCGTCCGTCTTAACTCTGTATCACTTGTCTCTCCAGATGATACGGCCCTTTGTAAGGTCGTACGGGGAGAGTTCCAAGGTAACCTTGTCACCGGGAACAATCTTGATGTAATTCATGCGAAGTTTACCGCTGATGTGGGCCAGCACCTTCATGCCGTTCTCCAGCTGAACCTGGAACATTGCATTCGGCAGCTTCTCCAACACGGTTCCTTCCATCTCAAGTACATCCGATTTCGACATAAACATCCTCCGTAAATCTTAGAACATAAAACCTCGGTCATTTCCGACCGTTGCCATTATAGCACGATTCTCCGCGTTGTACAAGCAACAAATTTGCGCATCCCGTAAGGGTTTCGGGTATGTTTTCAACGGGTATCGCCGCCGGATTAATAGCCCTTCACTTCGATCACCGCGGTCCCGGCCTCGTCCACCGACTTCACGGTCACCTGAAGTCCGGCCTCCTTCATGTCGAGCACCTTCGGATTCTTGAAGTCGGCATAGTACCGCAGGAAATATGTCTGCCCCGGATTCTGAAAAACGCCCTCCATGGACACGCCCATTCTGGTTTCCTCCGCCTCCCGCTTTTTGTTCATCGCCGTCTGATCCACTCTCCACACAGTCACCCCGTTTCCTGCCGGATAATCATAGGAGTACATCAGCTCGGTATCAAAGCCTTTCGCGGTGCGGTATTCAATCAGGAAATACTGGTTCGGATCCTCCGTGGGAATCAGAAGCGGCCGGTACTCTCCGGTCTCCGCAGCATACAGACGATAGGTGCCGTCCCCTTTCCACACGTCCGCGTCGCACCAGCCATACAGAAGGTTATAGTACGGATTCACATGGGTTACGTTGTATTCCGTATCCCGGATATTGGCTCCGGCGGCCATCAGATCATTGTAATAGTTTCCGTATTGATAGATGTCATAAGCACCCATCAGATGGGTAAGTTCATGGCAGATTGTCCCGAAGGAAGACGTCTCGTTAATATGTGCGTACAGCGTGTATTTGTCAAACTTGTCGCTGATCGGCGTAAAATCCACCTTTTCCCAGTTATAATTCGGGAAGACGCAAAGAATCCCGCCGGTTTCGTAGTATCCGCTTTCCCTGCCGTTGGCAGTCCAGTCGAAGTACTCCATAAGGATCTTTACGTAGTTTTTCTTATTGATTCCCTTGCAGGCAAAATCATCAAGGTTCAGCCCCTGTTTCGCCAGTTTGGAAATGCATTTTGCGGTGTCGTAGTTGAACTCGAAGAACGGATACTCTGAATGAAGGCCCTGCGCATCCGTATATTTTTTGTCCAGATGGAACGTGTACACTCCCGTGGTGTTGTCGCCGAGAAGCACCGGAGCAAAACGGAATTTTCCGCCGGAAACCTCCATAAAGTAGTCGTTGACGCTGGCCGTCCCATCCTCCATGGTTCCGGTTCCGAAGATGTAGTCGCTCCAAGCCTTCTCCGCCTCCTCCGTGTACTCCAGTTCTGAATTCCGGTAGTCCATCAGCAGCACAAGAAGCGGCCGCTCCGTGATCTGTTTACTGAAACCCGGGAAATTCATCTCCGGCATCGACTTCAATTCATCGATGGTGTGCGTCTCCACCTGAGCAGTATCCGCCGGGAACGGCGTAGGCGTCGGACTGTTCGTAGGCGTCGGAGACAGCGTAGGCGTCGGGGTCAGCGTCGGGGTCGGACTGATCGTGGGTGTCGACGTTACGGCCGGTGTCGGTGTTTCCACAGGCTTCTCTGTCTCCGGCTGCCTCGTGCATCCGAAGGACAACAGGAGCATTCCTGCCATCAGCAGCGACAGGATTGATTTCTTCAGTTTCTTACTCATATCTCTCCTCCCTAAGGAAAAGGCAGCGTGCTGCGAAGACTCCGCCGGCACGCCGCCCCTATTGTTCCGTCACTGCGGCAGCGAAAGGATTTCCGGTTCGCCGTCTGTAATCAGGATTGTGTTCTCATAATGGGAGGAAAGGCTTCCGTCCTCCGTGACGACCGTCCAGTCGTCATCGAGAATGCGAACCTCCCAGCCGCCCATGTTTACCATCGGCTCGATGGCAAGCGTCATACCGGCCTGCAGCTTAACGCCGCGGCGATGCTGGCGGAAGTTGGGGATCTGCGGATCCTCGTGCATGTTCGTGCCGATCCCGTGGCCGACCAGGTCGCGGACGCAGGTAAATCCGTAGCGCGTCACGTAGTCCTCGATCGCCGCCGAGATATCATAGAGATGATTTCCGGCCTTCGCAAGTTTGATCCCCTCAAAGAAGCTCTGCTGCGTCACATCGACAAGCTTGCGCGCCTCCGGCGTGATCTCACCGACCGCCCAGGTGCGGGCTGCGTCGGAGTGATACCCCTGATAAATCAGACCGGCGTCAAGGCTTACGATGTCGCCCTCCTTAAGGATCTCATGTCTGCTCGGGATCCCGTGTACAACCCGGTCGTTGACCGAGATACAGATCGATGCGGGATATCCCTCGTAATTCAGGAAAGACGGGATACAGCCGAAGCTGCGGATCTTGTCCTCCCCGATCTTGTTCAGTTCCATCGTGGAGATACCGGGCCGAACATGTTTTGCCATCTCGTCATGCACGATGGAAAGAAGCCGGCCGGCCTCACGCATTTTTTCAATTTCACTTCTGGATTTAATTGTAATTGCCATACTTATTCTCCCTTTTTTCCGAAAATGCTGTCCGCATTTTGCTGTTCACCGACCGTCCGGCGGGCGGGAAATCGTCCCTCGTCCAACGGTCTGTCATTCTGTTCTCAGCCGAGGATTTCCGTGATCGCTGCAAATACTTCGTTGACGTCCACAGTACCGTCCACGGTCTTGAGGATGCCCTCCGCATTGTAGTAATCGATCAGCGGCTGGGTCTGCTCATGGTATACCGTGAGTCTCTTCTTCACCGTCTCCGGAAGATCATCCTTGCGGATGCTCAGCTCGCCGCCGCACAGGTCACAGATTCCGGACTTCTGAGGCGGGTTGAACAATACATGATAGGTACCGCCGCAGTTCACGCACGCTCTTCTGCCGCCCATGCGCTCCACGATGTTCTCATCCGGAACATCCACGTCAATGGCGTAATCCAGCGCGTCTCCCTGCTCCTTCAGACTTGCGGTCAGTGCCTCCGCCTGTGCGATGGTGCGGGGGAAACCGTCCAGCACGTAGCCGTTTGCACAGTCATCCTGAGCAAACCGGTTCATGATCAGGGCAAGCGTCAGTTCATCCGGAACCAAAAGTCCCTGATCCATATACTGCTTCGCCTTCTCGCCGAGCTCCGTGCCGTTTTTGATGTTCGCGCGGAAAATGTCGCCCGTCGAGATGTGAGGAATGCCGTATTTTGCGGCAATCATTTTCGCCTGCGTACCCTTTCCGGCACCCGGCGCTCCCAACATAACAAGTTTCATGTCAACCTCCGTGTGTTACGGGCCTGCCTGACCCTGCAAAGGAAACAGGGCGGAACGATTCCGTCCCGCCCATTATTACCGTTTACCGTCAGTCATTCAGGAATCCCTTATAATGACGTACCAACAGCTGCGATTCGATCTGTTTCATCGTCTCGAGGATAACGCCGACCACGATGATCAACGAAGTACCGCCGAATCCGAGACTGATCTTGAATGCGCCGCCGCAGATGATCGGGATCAATGCGACAATTGCAAGGCCGATCGCACCGATCAACACGATGTAATTCAGAACCTTAACGAGGTAGTCGGTCGTAGGCTTACCGGGACGAATACCCGGGATGAAACCGCCGTCCTTCTTCATGTTGTTGGACACCTCGATGGGGTTGAAGGTAACGCTCGTGTAGAAATATGCGAAGAACAGGATCATCGCAACATAGATCACAGCGCCGATGGTGAACGCAAACTTCCGTCCCGACGAGAAATCAAACCAGTTGCCGGTGTTGCAGGCGTATAGGATTTTCTCCCATACGGAGCCGGAAGCGTTACCGCGAACGCCGAAGAAGCTGCTGATGATGGAAGGGAACTGGAAGATCGAAGCCGCGAAGATAACCGGGATAACGCCCGCGGTGTTAACCTTCAGCGGAATGAACGACGAGTTGCCGCCGACCATTTTCCGTCCCTGCATCTTCTTGGAGTACTGAACCGCAATCTTGCGCTCAGCATCCTGAAGCAGAACGACAAGGATCAAGGTGATCAGGATGATCGCGAAGATGATCGCAAGAGTGATGATCATCTTCACAGGCTGACTCTTCTTGTCCGAAACAAACTGCTGGAAAATCTGATAAAACGATCCCGGAAGACCGGAAACGATATTGATCAACAGGATGATGGAGATACCGTTGCCGACTCCCCGCTCCGTAATGTTTTCACCGAGCCACATAAGAAATGCGGAACCTGCCGTAAATGCAAGCACGATGATTGCAATCGTTGTGAACTTGCTGTCCACAAGATATCCCTGCTGTCTGCTGAAACCAATGGCAATTGCCGTACCCTCGATCAGGGCAAGTATAACCGTCAGGTAACGGGAATACTCGGCAATCTTCTTGCGTCCTGTCTCGCCGTCCTTCTGGAGTTCCGCAAGGCTGGGAATCGCGATTGTCAGCAGCTGCATGATAATCGACGATGTGATGTACGGAGACACGTTCAGCGCGAAGATGGACAGCTGCTCCAGGGAGCCGCCGGTCAATACGCTGATGAATCCGAGATCCTGCCCAAGCGATTTCATGTAGTCAATCGCGGAATGCGTCACACCGGGACACGGGATCATGGAACCGATCCGAATGACAATCAAGCACAAGAAGGTGAAGAACAGCTTTTTGCGGATATCCTTGACCTTAAATGCGTTGATGAACATTGTTAACATTTCACTTCACCTCAGCAGTTCCACCAAGAGCCTGAATCTTCTCGATTGCAGAAGCGCTGTAAGCGTTAACAGCAACATTCAGCTTCTTGGTAAGCTCGCCATTGCCGAGAATCTTTACGCCGTCTCTGGGATTGCTCACCAGGCCGATCTCCATCAAAGATTCCACAGTTACATCTGCACCGTCCTCAAAACGGTTCAGCATCGAAACATTGATCGCTACAATGTTCTTGGAATTGATGTTCTTAAAGCCTCTCTTAGGAAGACGACGGTACAAAGGCATCTGACCGACTTCGAAACCGGTTCTCGGAGCTCCGGAACGTGCCTTCTGACCTTTATGACCCTTGCCGGCTGTCTTGCCGTTGCCCGATCCGTGGCCGCGGCCGCGACGGAAATTATCGCTGTGCTTGGAGCCTTCCGCCGGTCTTAAATCTGCCAAATTCATCGTATGCCCCTCCTTGTTACTGAATCTCTTCAACCTTGACAAGATGGCGAACCTGAGCGATCATGCCTCTGGTTCCCTCATTGTCCGGAAGCGTGTTGCTGCTGTGAAGCTTGTGAAGCCCGAGAGCTGCAACGGTTTTCTTATGTTTCGGAATTGCACCGATGGTGGATTTCACCAATGTTACTTTTAACTCTGCCATTTCGCTACCTCCTTACAGATCGTTCACGGAAATGCCGCGAAGTGCAGCTACTTCAGCCGGAGTCTTCAGCTCGCTCAAGCCGGAAAGCGTTGCCAAAACAACGTTGCGCTTGTTGTTCGAGCCAAGGGACTTCGTACG
Organism: Lachnospiraceae bacterium; assembly: GCA_017962105.1. Taxonomy (GTDB): domain Bacteria; phylum Bacillota; class Clostridia; order Lachnospirales; family Lachnospiraceae; genus ISDg. The sequence continues at coordinate 6,357 of JAGCVY010000071.1, read as the reverse complement.
AATGTTCTTGTAACCTGCAAGCTCAAGCACGATACGTGCGGGACCGCCTGCGATGATACCGGTACCTTCGGAAGCTCTCTTAAGAAGAATCTCTGCACTTCCGAACTGTCCTACGAAATCGTGAGGAACGGAACCGTTGTCATCGATTGCGAGCGTTACCATGTGCTTCATGGCATCTTCCTTAGCCTTGCGGATTGCTTCCGGAACTTCGGCTGCCTTACCAAGACCTGCGCCTACATGACCCTTCTTGTCACCGACAACCACCAATGCGCTGATACGCATGGTACGGCCGCCCTTAACAACCTTGGTGACGCGCTTGATCTCGACAACCTTGTCTTCCAGCTCTAACTGGTTCGTATCAATGATTGTACGCATCCTATCTTCCTCCTCGATTAAAAGTTCAGACCGGCTTCGCGTGCTGCGTCTGCTAAAGCCTGAATCTTACCTGCATATATGAAACCGCCTCTGTCAAAGACAACCGTGTCGATACCCTTGTCCAATGCCTTCTTTGCGATAGCTGCTCCGAGAACCTTTGCAGCTGCCACATCATTGGTCTTTTCACACTGTGCCTTCACGTCCTTCTCAAGAGTGGAGGCAGCAATCAGGGTGTTGCCCGTGGTATCGTCGATAATCTGGCAATACATATGATTGTTGCTACGGAAGACAGCAAGTCTCGGTCTTTCTGCAGTGCCGGAGAAACGATTGCGAATTCTCAAGTGCTTTTTCGCACGAATTTCCTGTCTGGATTCTTTACTTACCATGTCTGCTCTCCTTTCTACTTCTTACCGGTCTTGCCGACTTTACGACGGATCACTTCATCCGCGTACTTGATACCCTTGCCCTTATAAGGCTCAGGTCTTCTCTTGTCTCTGATCTCGGCAGCGTACTGTCCGACTTTCTCCTTGTCGATGCCCTTAACGATAATCTTGTTCTGACCGTCGACTACCGTCTCGATACCCTCAGGGTCATCCATGTTAACCGGATGAGAGTAACCAAGCGTCAAAGCAAGGGTCTTGCCCTGTTTAACCGCACGGTAACCGACACCGTTAACCTCAAGGACCTTCTCATAACCGTTCGTAACGCCCACAACCATGTTGTTCAGAAGCGTTCTCGTGAGACCGTGCAGCGACTTGATTCTCTTCAGATCGTTCGGTCTCTCGACAACGATATGCCCGTCTTCCATCTTGATGGTAAGCTCGGGAGCGAGTACTCTCTCCAAGGTTCCCTTAGGACCCTTAACCGTCACTTTATTATTTTCTGCCACTTCAACCGTTACACCGGCCGGAATGGCGATTGGCATTTTTCCTATACGTGACATGCCCGTACCTCCTTAGACTGATTACCAGACATAAGCAAGCACTTCACCGCCCACATTGAGCTGACGCGCTTCTTTGTCTGTGATAATACCCTTGTTCGTGGAAATGATCGCAACACCGAGACCGCCGAGAACGCGGGGAAGATCCTCCTTGTTCGCGTAAACGCGAAGACCGGGCTTCGAGATTCTCTTAATTCCGGTGATTGCCTTGACATTCTTATCCTTGCCGTACTTCAGCGAGATCTGAATGTCCTTGAAATTCCCGACATCAACCATCTTGTAACCGTTGATGAAGCCTTCCTTCACAAGGATGTCTGCGATGGCAACCTTCATCTTGGATGCGGGAACATCTACCGTATCGTGCTTTGCAGTATTGGCGTTACGGATTCTCGTAAGCATATCTGCAATCGGATCGCTCATAGTCATATGATTTACCTCCTATTATCCGTTAAGCCTTACCAGCTTGCTTTCTTAACGCCCGGAATCTGACCCTTGTAAGCCAGCTCACGGAAGCAGACACGGCATACGCCGTACTTTCTCAGAACCGCATGAGGGCGGCCGCAGAGTCTGCAGCGGGTGTATGCTCTGGTCGAGAACTTCGGAGTGCGCTGCTGCTTCAGTTTCATCGATAACTTAGCCATGTATCCTGTACCTCCCTATCACTTGGCGAACGGCATACCGAACATTCTGAGAAGCTCACGAGCCTCCTCGTCCGTCTTCGCCGTCGTTACGAAGATAACATCCATACCGCGGACCTTGTCCACCTTGTCATACTCACTTTCCGGGAAAATCAACTGCTCCTTGATGCCGATGGCGTAGTTGCCGCGGCCGTCAAAAGCGTTGGGGTTAACACCGCGGAAGTCGCGCACGCGGGGCAGAGCAAGATTGATCAGACGATCAGCGAACTCATACATCTTGTCGCCGCGGAGTGTAACCTTGCATCCGATGTTCTGACCCTCACGGATCTTGAAGTTTGCGACCGACTTCTTAGCCTTGGTAATGATCGGCTTCTGACCGCAAATAATCTCAATGTCCTTGCAGGCGGACTCGAGTGCTTTCGCATTCTCTTTCGCCTCGCCGACACCCATGTTGATAACAATCTTGTCGAGCTTCGGGATCTGCATAACGTTCTTGTAACCGAACTTCTTCTGCATAGCGCCCGCAATCTCGTTCAAATAGGTTTCCTTTAATCTAGTCAACGTAGTAGCCTCCTTCCGAATTAATCAATTACTTCGCCGGTGGACTTTGCGAAACGGACCTTCTTGGTCTTGTCCTTGTCCGCAACCGTCTTGAATCCGACTCTCGTAGGCTTTCCGTTGTGTACGAGCATCACATTGGAAACGTCGATCAATGCTTCTCTGTTCTCGATGTCGCCCTTAGGGTTTGCCTGCGTTGCCTTCTGGTGCTTCTTCACCATGTTGCAACCCTGTACCAGAACCTTACCGTCCTCGACGCGAAGAACCTTGCCCTCGCTGCCCTTATCCTTGCCGGTAATGATCTTGACCGTGTCGCCCTTTTTAATCTTTGTCATAGCCATAACGACGCCTCCTTACAGAACTTCCGGAGCAAGGGAGACGATCTTGGTGAATTTCTTATCACGAAGCTCTCTCGCAACCGGTCCAAAGATACGGGTACCTCTGGGGTTCAAATCGTCCTTAATAATCACCGCTGCGTTCTCGTCGAAACGGATGTAGGAACCATCCTTACGGCGAACGCTCTTAACCGTACGAACTACTACGGCCTTAACAACATCGCCCTTCTTGACAACTCCGCCGGGGGTAGCGTCCTTTACGGAAGCGATGATGATATCGCCGATACCGGCATATCTTCTCACAGATCCGCCCATAACACGGATGCAGAGAAGTTCTTTTGCACCGGTGTTATCAGCAACCTTCAATCTGGTCTCTGTTTGAATCATAGTGCTTAACTCCTTTCCTGGTAATCCGATTGGGCGAATTACTTAGCTCTTTCAACAATCTCGATGAGTCTCCATCTCTTATCCTTCGAGAGGGGTCTCGTCTCCATAACCTTAACGCGGTCGCCGATCTTGCACTCGTTGTTCTCGTCATGCGCCTTCAGCTTGTAGGTTCTCTTCACAATCTTGTTGTAAAGAGGGTGCTTGACGTTGTCAACAACCGCAACCACGATGGTCTTGTCCATCTTATCACTTACGACCTTACCGGTACGTACTTTTCTTAAGTTTCTTTCCACGTGATTTTCTCCTTTCCAAGCTTCCGGTTAGTTCTGCGCTGCTTCCTTCTCGGAAATCAACGTCTGGATACGTGCGATATTGCGTCTAACCTCTTTGATTCTGCTTGTGTTGTTCAGCTGATTCGTGGCGTTCTGGAAGCGCAGGTTGAAGAGCTCCTTCTTCGCGGCTACCAGGTCATTATTCAGCTCGGAAACCGACTTTGTCTTCAAGTCGTCGATAAACTTCTTAGACTTCACTGCTCTTTTCCTCCTTCCAAATCTTCGCGAGACACGATCTTGCACTTGCAAGGCAGCTTGTGCGTTGCAAGGCGGAGAGCCTCCTTTGCAATCTCCTCGGAAACGCCAGCGATCTCGAACATCACGCGGCCGGGCTTAACAACAGCTACCCAGAACTCGGTCGAACCTTTTCCGGAACCCATTCGGGTCTCGGCAGGCTTCGCGGTTACGGGCTTATCCGGGAAAATTTTAATCCATACCTGACCGCCACGCTTGATGTAACGCGTCATGGCGATACGGGCTGCTTCAATCTGATTCGACTTGATCCAGCAGGGCTCGGTAGCGACAATGCCGTACTCGCCGTTGGAAATCTTGTTTCCGCGCAGCGCCTTACCCCTCATAGTTCCACGAAACTGCTTGCGCCGTTTCACTCTCTTAGGCATTAACATTATTTATCGCCCCCTTCTTTCTTTCCCTTCGCGGGGAGTACCTCGCCGAGGTAGATCCAAACCTTGACGCCGACCTTGCCGTACGTCGTGTTGGCCTCTGCGAAACCATAGTCGATGTTGGCGCGAAGTGTCTGCAGCGGAATGGTGCCCTCGCTGTAGAACTCAACACGAGCCATGTCAGCACCGCCGAGACGTCCGGCGCAGCAGGTCTTGATACCCTTAACGCCGCTCTTCATCGTGCGGGACATCGTGGACTTCATAGCTCTACGGAAACCGATACGGTTCTCCAACTGAGCTGCGATATTCTCGGCAACCAGCTGAGCGTTGCTGTCCGGTCTCTTGATTTCCTTAATCTCGAGGTTCAGCTTCTTGGTCGTGAGCTTCTGTACCTTTTCCTTCAGCTTCTCGATCTCGGTACCGCCCTTGCCGATAACCACGCCGGGCTTAGCGGTATATACCGAAACCTTGATCTTATCCGTCGTACGCTCAATCTCAATTTTGGAGATTGCTGCGTTGAACAGTTTCTTCTTCAGGAATTCGCGGATCTTGTAGTCCTCAACGAGGTTATCTGCAAAATCTGCCTCTGCATACCATTTGGAGTCCCAATCACTGATGATGCCGACTCTTAATCCGTGCGGATTTACTTTCTGTCCCATGCGATACCTCCTTATTTCTCATCCAGTACTACGGTGATGTGGCTCATTCTCTTGAGGATGCGGTAAGCGCGTCCCTGAGATCTGGGCTGAATTCTCTTCATCGTAGGAGCATTGTTAGCGTAGCACTCGGCGATATAAAGCTTGTTCACATCCATGCCGTTGTTGTTCTCGGCATTCGCGATTGCGGACTTCAGAAGCTTCTCGATCACCGTCGAAGCGTATCTGGGATTGTATGCCAAAATACCCAATGCGGTCTGAACATCCTTGCCGCGGATTGCGTCAAGTACGAAGCAGGCCTTCTGCGAAGAGACGCGGGCGTAAGACAGCTTAGCCGACGGTCTCGTATCTGCATTGGCGTTTCTCTCTCTCTTGATCTGGGATCTATGTCCTTTAGCCATGAGATGATCTCCTTTCAATTAACGGTTCTCCGTTATTCATTCTTCCTGCGCAACGATCACGCAAATTATGTTGTCAGTCTTGAATTATCTGGACTTCTTCTCGTCCTTGCCGTGTCCGCGGAAGTTTCTCGTCGCAACGAACTCGCCGAGCTTGTGGCCAACCATATCTTCCGTCACGTATACCGGAACATGCTTCTTGCCGTCGTATACGGCAATCGTGTGTCCGACGAAGGCAGGGAAAATGGTGGAGCGGCGGGACCAGGTCTTGATGACGCTCTTGTCGCCCTTCTCATTCATTTCGTTGACCTTGTCAAGCAGATACTGGTCTGCGAAAGGTCCCTTTTTCAAAGAACGTGCCATTATGGTTTACCTCCTATTTGTTCTTGATGGTGCTTCCGTCACGTCTGCGGATGATCAGCTTGTTGGACGCCTTGTTCTTGATTCTGGTCTTCAGACCGAGAGCAGGCTTGCCCCAAGGTGTGCTCGGACCGGGACGACCGATACCGCACTTGCCTTCGCCACCGCCGTGAGGATGGTCATTCGGGTTCATTACGGAACCGCGAACAGTAGGACGGATACCCATATGACGCTTGCGACCTGCCTTGCCGATGTTGATCAGCTCGTGGTCGATGTTGCCGAGCTGGCCGATGGTTGCACGGCACACGATCGGAACCATGCGCATCTCGCCGGACGGAAGACGGAGCGTTGCATACTTGCCTTCCTTAGCCATCAGCTGTGCAGAGTTGCCTGCCGCGCGAACCAGCTGACCGCCCTTGCCGGGATACAGCTCAATGTTGTGGATCATCGTACCGATCGGGATCTTGTCAAGAGGAAGGCAGTTGCCGATACGAACTTCCGCGTTAGCGCCGTTCATGATCTTCATGCCGACCTTGAGGCCGTTCGGTGCAAGGATGTAAGCCTTCTCGCCGTCCGCGTAGCAGATGAGGGCGATGTTGGCCGTTCTGTTGGGATCATACTCGATGGTCTTTACAACCGCCGGTACATCATCTTTCTTTCTCTTAAAATCGATAACTCTGTACAGTCTTCTGGAACCGCCGCCGATGTGACGAACGGTGATCTTGCCCTGGCTGTTGCGTCCCGCAGTCTTCTTG
>JAGCVY010000070.1 GCA_017962105.1 Lachnospiraceae bacterium | reverse complement strand
GAGAAGTTCTTTTCATCCTCCGGGACAGATCCGCGTTTTGCGTTCATGCGTTATCCTCCGGCTCGTCAGTCCGTTGTATGATCCGGATAGTGGGACGCGTCTTTCTTGCGATCATCAAGGACGAAAGCATCCCAATATGCCGACATTTCTGCGGGCGCTATCTCTTGGCGGCCCACTCCTCTTTTGTCAGGAGATTCACATGGCCCACTCTTGTTTCACCCATCTGCGGCACAGGAGCGTGATCGGAGGTCCATTGATAACGGAATCCCAGCTTCTCCTGCACGCGCTTTGACTTTTCGTTTCCGTCGTAATAACCGCACCAGACCCGCGCCAGCCCCAGATCCTCGAAGGCATGGCGAAGCAGCTCCCGCGCAGCCTCCGGCACAAGACCGCGGCCCCAGTAGGGAACGCCCAGCCAGTATCCCAGCTCCATTTCATCCGCTTTTTCCGCAAGGTCGTTCCGGTGGAGGCCGATGCTGCCGATGGGCTTTCCCGTTTCCTTCAGCACGATGGCATAGGTCTCCGGTGCGGACAACACGTCCCGAATGATCTGGCGGCTGTTTTCCGCGCTGGTATGCACGGGCCAGCCCGCGATGGGACCCACGCGAGGGTCTTTCGCATATCTGAAGCACTCCTCAGCGTCCGTTTCTTCCCACGGGCGAAGGATGAGCCGCCCCGTTTCCAGCGTTATCATTGTTTTTCGTCCTTTCCATCTGTTGCGCACTGTTTTCTGCGCCCTTCTCTGTGGAAGAAGTATCCGAGGTTTATCCTGACCTCCCTGCGGCCAATATCATCGTTCGTATAGCAGCAGGTATCAAAACCGATCAGTTCAAAACCCTGATGCAGATAGAATCCGATTGCATTTGTGTTGCAGGATTGCGTCTCCAGAATGATGGCGCGCCTTTCCTGACGGAGAGCGACTTCCTTTGCTTTATCCATCAGTCTCTTTCCGATGCCTTTCCCCCGAAGCACTTCGCTCACCCATAGTTCCGTTACCATGAGTCTGTTGGACCACTCCTCGGGACACACTTCAATACATGCCATCAGTTCTCCGGCATCACTCACAACACCGTAGGCTTCCGCCCCCTCCCAATGATCCTGGTAAAGGGAATCAGGGAAATCATATTCCTCCGGCGTATGAACGATCTCTTTTTCCACTGTTTTCCTGACGATGGAGACGGTGCATCCTTCACGGTCCAGCGGGCTCAGTTCAAAGTCGTAATAACTGTCGCTTCTGGTGATCAATGGGATGGCTGTGCCTTTCCACCGAGCTTTCGGTAATGGGATGATCTCACAATTCATGCTTTCCGCTTCCCTCATAACAACGATTTATCTTTCCAGCACGAGTCGGACAACTTTAACATTCCCGTCCATTTCAGCCGACTGCGTTTCAAAGCCACATTTTTCTGTATAAAATCGGATGTTTTCGCTTTTGTCTGCCGGGGTTTTCAAAGTGAATCTGATCCAGTCGGAATAACGGAAGCGAACAGCATTTCACGGAGCGAATCGACGTATTCCTGCTGACGTTTTGCGACCGAATCGGCGTCCTCGTCTTTCTGCCGGATCCAATACTCCGCAATATAGCTGGAGATCGGGTTCTGCCATGGGATAATCACGATTTCGCTCTCATCTAAGTCGTATGTGGAAAGGATCGTGCGCATTTCATCCGCGTTCGCGCCTTTCATGTTCCACAGTTCTTCCAGTGTCTTTTCACGATTCGTTCCGGGCAAGACTCCGAAGGAATAGCTGCCTGGTGCCATCTGCCAGACGTATACCTCCAAGCCTTTCGAGGTCGTGAGGCCAAAATAATCCGGGTATTTCTCTTCCAGGGTCTGCTGCTCCCCGTCGGGGATTATCCCGATCGCCCGATCATAGAAGCTCAAGAACTGCGCGAACAGGTCCATGTCCAGCCGACTGCTCCATCGGGCACGGTCCAGGTTCCCAGTGAGATAGTTCGCCTTATCTTCGATGAACCGTTCTCTGTTCTCATCGGATTCATAATCATAATCCAGCGTTTCCAGCCACACTTTGAAATCGGCGTTGAGTTCATCCACATAGGTATCATCTGGATTTTTAAGTATCCCATTGTGCCCCCTGTCCTCAAATCTCAGGAAGGTAAACCGGGGGTCGTCCTTGTATTTCTCATAATACTTGTCACACCCATACTCAATCCCGATCACGTCGTCGTCGGCGCTGTGTACGATCATCACGGCCGCATCTGTGGCTTCAAATCCGTCCATGGCGGTATTCGTCGCGTATTTGCCGTATTTGAACCGTTCATGGAGCCTGATGAAGGGCGTCATCGCATAGATCACGCTCCCGGCCTGGGATTTCCCGCCGGATTCAAACATATCGGAAGAGCGATTAAATCCGCAACACTCGATCACCGCCTTGACCTCCGGATGGTAGGTCAGAACGGCGCTTACGGAGTATGCTCCCCAGCTGTGTCCGAAAAGGACGATGGGAAGCTCCGGGATATCCGCATTTGCCTCCACAAAGGAAATGGCGTGGTCAAGATCGATCACCCCCTGGGGAACGCCGCCTACGCCCTCTCCTCCGCTCTTATCCGTTCCGGTGGCGTCATAAGCGAAGGCGAAGTACCCGTTCTGCGCGAAGAAATTCGCGCAGTCCATATAGGAATTATGTCCGCCGTCGCCGAAGCCGTGGGCGATCACCACGATCCCTTGCTGATCCTCACCGGCGCTGTAAAGATAACCGGCCAGCATCTGTCCTTTGTCGGAGGAAAATGCGTATTCCGTGCAGCGGAGTCCGCTGAAATCCTCGACGCGAAGCATCAGCGGCTCGTAACTGTCGCCGCGGACATTGAAATTATCATTGTACATCTTTACGCAGAATCCCCACCATCCGACGATCATCAGAAGGATGAGAGCGAGCAAAACAAGTAGAATGATCTTCTTTTTTGATTTTGCTTTTTTCATTTCCAAACTCCCAACGAAAGGCATTGATAGCTTATCTTTGAATCGGTCGAAATACTTCAATACCCGAGGAATTCTTTCAGGTCTTTGTCGGACAAGAGATCCTTCTTGCCGAGTCCAAAAGAGTGACCCGGAACAATCTCAAGATAACGGTCCAGAAACTCCTCGTAGGTCTTTGCCTCAAAGCAGTCCGGTGTGATGAAAAAATCCCTGCTGCCGCCGGTCGAACGGTTTCCGGCCGTTACGCTCACTTTGTAGTCGCCCGACTCCAGCTTATAGAAAACATAGCTCTCAAGATTCCAGCCGTTCAGATCGATATGTTCGAAATGAGGAGCATAACTGGCCACGGTTTTATTCTCCCGGAGCGCCATGCTCTGATAGTCGTTTTCCACCCATTCTATAAACTGTTCCGCGCTTTCGACGTCATACACTGAATATTCGCTTTCATCCCAGTATCTTCTTACGAATTCAAGATCTCCGTCGACCCTTTGTATATCATACTGCCAGGTTTTCGTGAGCATCTTTTTGTCAAGCCAGCGATAATCTCTTTTGACATTTTTGAAGGCCGTTTCCAGATATACGTTAATGTCAGTACCAAGCTTGAATTTCTCTTCAGGATTTGAGTGCTCAACCGTATGGTGAGTGTATAAACACAGAAAATCGATGAACTCGTCTGCGGTAGAACCCTCCGTCCAGGGGGTCACGATATCCGAATCATCATAATAGTTTTTGCTGATCTGGCCGAAAACGTATTTTCCGTGCAGCGGCGCGATCTGCCATACCGGTGTCTTCTTTTTCATCATCGTCACGGTTGCCCAGCTCAGCTCCTCGCGCAGCTTCACCAGCGCCTTTTCATAATATGCATCGATATCCGTTCCGTATTTGAATAACTCCGGATCTGCGGAGGGGTTCCTGTTCAGCTTCTTTTCGCGCTTTTTCTCATTTTCCAGCTCGATCTCCGCCGCAAAGATCTCGTCGGTGCTGAGGGGCGTCCACGCCCAAACCTTGTCCGAGCTGTGGCTCGCCAGCGCCGACGAATAGATGAATGCCCCTCCGGCTTCATGCCGCCACTTGTTCCATCTGCCTGCCGCCAGAGATCCGTCCTTCATGATCAAAAGGCAGAACTGCTCCTCCTTGGGCCTCTTTCTGTCGGTGAAGGACTTAAAGCCTTCAAACTGCACATTGCGATCGCCCTCTTCCTCTTCGCGGCCGATGTTGATCCAGTTGACGCCTTCTTTTTCCAGGCTCTCCGTAAGGTCATATCGGTCGAGAGAGTGCCATCTTGCCACCTCTTCGGAATCCACCGTATCGGCGGTCCCCCGCAAAAAATAACCAGCTGCGGTACGCCCGTTCCCCGACGGATGCCAACCGCCGGCGGTATAATCTCCGGTTTTCAGTTCGAGCAGGCAGTATTCTCCGTACTGCGGCATATCCTTGTCCGTAACTTCATGAAAATCGTTAAAAGAAAGTCTCAGGTTTTTATAATCGACGTTAAACATAATTTTCCTCTACAAACCCCGATTTG